>CAZEIB010000262.1:0-2981 GCA_964511785.1 uncultured Oscillospiraceae bacterium | reverse complement strand
TGTTAATTTCATCCGTGGGAACTTCTTCTTTGGTTACATATAAAGGATTAGCAGCTGCAATGTGCATAGCAACATCATGGCAAAAACCTTTAAACTGATCAGTGTTAGCAACAAAGTCGGTTTCACAGTTTACTTCTACCAATACACCAATTTTACCACCCATATGGATGTAAGAATCTACAATACCTTCAGCAGCAATACGACCGGCTTTTTTAGCAGCGGCTGCAAGGCCTTTTTCGCGAAGGTATTCAATGGCCTTTTCAATATCACCATTAGATTCAATAAGAGCTTTTTTACAGTCCATCATACCAGCGCCGGTACGTTCCCGTAGTTCTTTAACTAAAGCAGCAGTAATTTCCATAGTAATCCTCCTAAATCTAATTTTATTCGTTGGCGTTTTCTACTTGTGCTTGTTCTGTTGCTTCGGGGGCGTTTTCTTCTTCCAATTGCTCCCCTTGGCGGCCTTCTAAAACAGCATCAGCCATTTTTCCGGCAATAAGTTTAATTGCACGAATAGCGTCGTCGTTACCAGGGATTACATAGTCAATTTCATCCGGATCACAGTTGGTATCAATAATTCCTACAATAGGAATGTTTAAATTACGTGCTTCAGCAACGGCGATATGTTCTTTTTTAGAATCAACAACAAAAATTGCATCGGGAAGTTTTTTCATATTACGAATACCGCCCAAGTTGGCGTTGAGTTTTTCTCTTTCACGTTCTAACTTAATCACTTCTTTTTTAGGTAAAAGTTCAAACTGACCTTTTTCTTCCATGGCGTCAATTTGATCTAAGCGATCAATTCTTTTACGAATGGTTTTGAAGTTGGTAAGCATACCACCTAGCCAACGATGGTTAACATAATACATGTTACAACGTTTTGCTTCAGATTCAATGCTTTCTTGAGCCTGTTTTTTTGTACCAACAAATAAAACAGTTTTGCCTTCCATGGCTAAGTCGCGAATAAAGAAATAGGCTTCATCAACTTTACGAACGGTTTTTTGTAAATCAATAATGTAAATACCGTTACGTTCAGTAAAAATGTAGGGAGCCATTTTAGGGTTCCAACGACGGGTTTGGTGTCCAAAATGAACACCGGCTTCTAGTAGTTGTTTCATTGCAATTACGGGCATAATAAGAGTACCTCCTTGTTTTTTCCACCCTTTGCTTCACATATGTTTTCCACCCGAAGGCACAAGAAACACATCGGCAAAGGTGCGTAATCTTTTAAATTATAGCATTAAGCAGTCTCTTTTGCAAGCGTTGGATAACAGAAAGAGACTTTAAATTTTATCAAATTTTTCTGTCATCATTTGGGCCATTCCAAGGGCGTTGTCCACCGGCACACTAAAAGAAATACCGTGGGCAGGGGTAGAAAGACCGGAAGCATTGATAATAGATTGCATAATAGGGTTACGCTCTTTCGTATTTGCCAATATCAGCACCACTTCCTTTTCAGGTACAATGGAAATACCAAAAAAGTCACTGGCTTCTTCTAAACCTGCTCCTCTGGCATGGATAATCGTGCCTCCACGAGCACCAGCATCAATAGCGGCATCTATCACCAAATCGGTAAAACCACGGTTTACAATAGAAATAATTAAACTATGCTCAAACTGTACCATACTAGGCACCTCACTTTGCTCAATATCTTCTTTTATAGAAGGATTGCCTGTTAAATAGTCCAAAGCCCTTCGTCCGCTTACACTGGAAATGGGAAGGGTAAAAGCAATACCCCTACCAGGGGAATCAAACTGCATGGCATGGGTTAAGTAAGTGACTACTTCCGTGGCATTAATTTCACTAACCCCACTTAATACCAAATCCTTTTCCGTTTCCCCAAGGCCTAAATAGTCTAAAAGGTTTTTTCTTGCGGTACCTCTACCTAAAACAATGGTGTGAAATAAAGAACCGTGACGCTCTAATAAACGAACGACTCCTTCACCTTTTCCTCTATCTACAATAGAGATTAAGAGTTTAACTCCTTTTTTAGGAGCTTTTTTCTCAGGGTCTGGAAATGTAGGGGGCTGAACAGAAAATTCTTTAAAGTTCGATGATGTCATCTGTTTCTCCTTCCAGTGCTTCGTCAGCTTTTTTCTGTGCTTCTTGCACTCGTTTTGTTTTAATTCCATGAATTAAGCCCATTAATTGTACGGTAATAATAGGGGTAATGGTTATAACGGCAACAATACCAAAGGCATCTAGTAGTATATTTCCACCAAGGGCATGGCTGGCCCCCATGGAAAAAGGCAACAAAAAGGTAGCGGCCATGGGGCCTGTGGCAACAGCACCTGCATCAAAGGCAATGGCGGTAAACACTTTAGGAACAAAAAAGCTGATTCCTAAAGCAAGAATGTAACCGGGAATAAAGATCCACATAATATTAAAGCCAAGTAAAACCCGAAGCATGGATAAGCCTACGGAAGCTGCTACCCCAATTGACAAGCTGACTTTCATAGCTTTTTTAGAAATAGATCCCCCTGTTACTTCTTCTACTTGGTCAATTAAAACAGGTACAGCAGGCTCTGCTCCAACAATATAATACCCCATTAGTACTCCAAGGGGAACCAAAATCCATTTAAAAGCAGAAGCTCCTAAGCTTTGCCCTAAGGCACTTCCGGCAGGTAAAAAGCCTACATTTACACCGGTTAAAAAAAGAACCAAGCCTAAAAAGGAATAAACAAGACCAATGCCAATACGCATTAACTCCCTTTTAGGCAATTTTAAATATTTCACCTGAAAAAAGAGGAAGAGGATAATAATAGGAGATAGGGCAACCACCACTTCTAAAATATAGGTAGGCAAACTTTTAATAAAAAGGCCTACTACCTCTTGTGAAGTGGCGGGATTGGCTACAACATCAACAGTAGCCGTCATCGAGTCACTGGGGAAAATAATCCCTAAAACCATCATAGCAATCACAGGGCCTGCAGTGCATAAACCTACTAAACCGAAAGAATCATCTTCAGAGTTTTTTCCTG
>CAZEIB010000261.1:1807-3043 GCA_964511785.1 uncultured Oscillospiraceae bacterium | reverse complement strand
AGTGTGGAATAATAGCAGGGTCATTAATGGCATATTTATGATGGGTTTTCTTATTGGTAACCACTGCTGCTAAGGTGGCTTCACTACCAGTACCCGCAGTAGTTGGTACTGCAAATAAGAGAGGCGTTTTTTTTCTGACTTTTAATAAGCCTTTCATTTGTGAAATGGTTTTATTTTTTCTGGCAATTCTTGCTCCCATTCCTTTGGCGCAATCTATAGGGGAGCCTCCTCCTATTGCTATTGTTGCCTCACATCCATGTTCTTCATACAACTTTACACATTCTTCAATGTTTTCAATGGTAGGGTTTGGTACCACTTGATCATATAGAACATAGGTTATTTTCTCTTCCTTCATTTTATGAAGAAGGGGTTTCAATAAACCAATATTAACAATTCCTTTATCTGTAATAATGAGTACCTTTGTAATCTGTTCCTTTTTTATATATTGAGAAAGGGTAGATAAACTTTTCCTTCCCTCTATTTTTTTAGGTTCTCTCCAAGGTAAAAAGAAACTACCTATGTAAAAAACTTTCTGAAAAGAACGATAATAAACTTTTCGAAACAACTCCATATGTTCTCCTTTTTGACTACTTACGGTTGGTTTTTTCTTTAAATCAAAATTCTTTATTCAATCTTTTTTTTCGCCATATTTTTATTTAATATGGAAAAGAGTCCAATAACCATCATTGGACTCTTTAAAGAATTACGGTTTTGCTTGAACTGCAACATCTTGTTGAATCGGTGCGGGAGCCTCATCCCAATACACTGCGTGAATATAGGTTCTCGTATCATTCCACTCATAAGAACAGGTAGCAAAAGTATATAATTGGGTTACTTCATCTAAATTGAGTTTTAAAGAATGGTCACTTTGGTCCAGGACATTTTGAACATAGCCTTCAAAGGCCTCTCTATCTTCAAAAAACATCTGTCTCTGGCTAGAGTGAGCTCTTGCAGCGTAGGCCGAAACCACACGTAAGCGAACCAGCCGATCTTCTAAAAACAGTAAAATGTAAGGGTTTTCATCAAAAAACTCTTTTTCTTTATAGGGTATCATTTTAGCAAACATTTTCCCGTTTCGCATATTGTGTCCATAAACCACAGTATGGTCTCCGGTAAAATCTTTTTCACTTTCAAAGTCTAAAAAAATAGTACCGGCCTTATTATATTCTTTATCAATAGTAGCGTATAAATATTCTTTATTATCTTTCCCTTGCACAATAGGGTAGCTAATATCGG
>CAZEIB010000261.1:0-1797 GCA_964511785.1 uncultured Oscillospiraceae bacterium | reverse complement strand
ACGACTGGTAAACTTAATATTAGTGCAACTACATCTGGATATTTTTTGATTAAGGCCTCAAAGTCAATGGGGGCTTTGCCACCAGGGTAAGGAACCCCTTTTTTAACCACTTCTTCTATTCCTATTGTTGGTACCGGAATTTGTACTTTCTCTTCCGTTTCTGTTTTTTCTTCAACTTTCACTTTTTCTTCAAGGGGTTTTGAAGTTTCCTCTACAGAAGGACTGGGCTTTTCAACTTCTCCTTGTGGTGCTTGTGTTTCTTGCAAAGGGCCTCGGTCTTCCTTATCTACAAGTACTCCCCCGTCCTCCGGGTTTGCAGTAGGCCCTTCTACTATTTTAATATACTCCTCAAAACCCTCAGACGCAATCATTTTCTCAATATCTTCTACATCCCCTGCATAGGTATCTGCAATTTCATTGTAGGTTTTCTCGTTCACCTTATATTCATTTAATTCTGTTATCAATTTATAGCCTGCAAAAACAAACACACCAATACATATAACAATTAAAAAACTGAGAATGAACTGTATCGGCGATTTTTTTTGCTTTCTTTTTTCACTTCTACCCATGATAATATCCTTTCCTTGTAACCACCTATGGTTTCATTATCACCATTTTGTGATATAATAAGTAGCGTTTATTGCATACTTTTAATTCCTTGTTAGACCTATATTTTACCATTTTCATGGTCATTATGCAATATTCCTTAGTATTCTTTATAGGAGGAAATCCATTGGAAAAATCTTATCCTGTAGAAATATCCATTGTTATGCCTGTGTATAATAGCCAAGACTATCTTATAGAATGTCTTGATAGCTTAATAAAGCAAACTTTTTCGCATTTTGAAGTTATTTGTGTGGATGACTTGTCTACCGATAATTCTGCTGCCATTATCGCTGATTACGCAGCAAAAGATCAACGCATTCAGTATGTTAAAATGCCTCAAAAATCCTTTGCCGGTGTTTGCAGAAACAAGGGACTGGAAATAGCCCAGGGAAAGTATGTTCTTTTTCTTGATTCTGACGATTTTTTTGCTGAAAACTTATTAGAAAAAGCTTATTTCACCGCAGTTGAAACCAATGCGCAGGTTACAGCTTTTGATTATTATGAGTACAATCAACAAACTACCGCTTTGTTCTTTAAATCCAGTATACGCCAATATTTACTGCCTTTTACAGAAAAAAAGATTTTCGGCTATCAAGATGCACCAAAGCGTATATTAGATATAATTGTGCCTGTACCTTGGAATAAGCTGTACCTAACAAGCTATCTTAAAGAAAATCAATTAACTTTTTTAAACACTTCCACTACCAATGACGTTACCTTTGCTGCCCTTTCTTTGGCTTTTGCTAAAAGAATTACCCATATTGAAGATGCCCTAATCTATTACCGTACAAACCTTTCTACTTCCATAACCAGTAAAAAAACCAAAAATATGGATAATATCATTAAAGCTGTTCAAGCCGTAGAAAGCCGCTTAAAGGGACATCCTAATTTTTCTTTTTATCAAAGTACCCTAGAGTATTTTGTTATTTCAAAGTATGCTTTTAGTTATAATGCCTATGCGAAAATTGCTTCTCATAAAGCTTTTAAGCCCTATTATAAGTATGTACATCAAGTATACAACCATCCCAGCTATAACCATTACACGCCTTTAACAGAACACGAGGAAGATCTCTATCGTCTTTATAGCCATATTCGCAATATTCCTTATCCGGTTTTTGTTGTTCGCAGAAGTATTAAAACCATTATTAAAACCTGTGGAAAAAGCTTTTTACGATTTTTAGGAAGAATCGG
>CAZEIB010000260.1:0-3063 GCA_964511785.1 uncultured Oscillospiraceae bacterium | reverse complement strand
TCTAAATTTTCAGTAGATTTTATGGTGCCTAGTAACTGATGCTGAGCAACCATTTGGCCGGGCTGTATAAAAAGATCCTGAATATAACCATTTACAGGGGAAAGTATTGTTGGAGAAGGAGATTGACTATAAGAAGCAGTAGATTCATCTAACCAAAATAATGATTCTCCTTTTTCAACCTTTTGAAGATTTTCTACTTGTACACTTGCAATCCTTCCATCTCCAACAATGGGAATTAAAGGAGGCAATAGGACCTTGCCACTACCCACTTGGTCTTTTTGCTTATAATCACCGTCACCATTGCTGCGATATAATTTTATATGATCTTCACTATTGTAAACATCTGCAGGAAGTTCAACAATAAAATTATTTTCATTGATTAAAACAACTTTTCCCTCAGAGGTTTTCCCATCGCTTCCATAACCCCTTTGAGTTTTCAAAACTTCTCCTATAACAATATTTCTATTGTCAGGATGGTCATATGCCCCCTGTAAAGAAGCTGAAATCCAGTGGACTTCCTCTGAACGGTCAAGGTAAGCTAAAGCTTGGTACTGATTAATAATATTTTGTGCTTGATCACCTATTTTCCCTTGAATGGACCGAATGGTTCCCGCATATGGAGACGTAAGAGTTAAGGGATCTATAGTAAGAATTTTTTCCTCTTTTTCTACTTGATCACTTTGTTTAATTTCAAAAGGAAGTACCTTACCACCGATGGGTGCATAGAAGTTTATAGCATCGCCACTGGTAATTTTACCTTTTGCCCAATGAAGAAAAGGGGTTTCTTCTTCTGCCAAGATAGGGGAGGAAAGGAACAGGTTAAGGGAGAAGAAAAGAGAAAACAAGAAAACCAATTTTTTTTTCATAATATGATGACCTCACTTTATTACTATTCAACGCTTTTTAGCGCTTCGACCATTTCTAGTTTTTTAAACTTACTGCCAATGAATAAATTAACGATTAAAGCAAAAACAAAGGTAAATATTGGTGTTAATAACCAACTAAAAGACGAAATATAGGGAGTAAACTGAAAAAGCTTTGGAAGGCCGGAGGATAAAACCCATTGGTGAAGTAAAGGACCTAATAATAAACCTATGGGAATGGCTAATAAAGATACAATAATATTTTCAGTTAAGATTAGCTTTTTATTTTCATAAGGATAGTATCCTAAAACCATTAGGGTAGCCAGTTCTCTTTCCCGTTCATAAAAATTTAATTGTGCTAGGGTATATAAAACCACTATTGCAAGAGAGCCGGCAAAAAAGACAAAGATGACAACAACTAAATTTAATACTTCAACTACTAACCCGGAGGACTCTTTTTCTTGTTGCTTACTTTGTACTTGATAAACTCCTTCCATATCATCAATAGCATTTAAGGATAGATTTTCCCCTTTTAGCATAATGGAGTTGGGGAAAAAGGGGCCAAAGTCTAAAAGGCGCCAATAAGAACTGGATAAGTAAATTCCTTGTCCCAAATCCATAGAAATAATATTAGAAATAGGAACAGTTACAGAATTGTAACCATTGATGGTAATGTCTAAAAAATCTCCCACAGACAGCTGGTAGTCTTCTGCCATCATAGCAGTTACAGTAATACCGTCTTTAGGTAAATAAATCGGATTTCCTGAATAATCCTCTATAGAAATGAAGTGGTGGTCGTCTTCTAAAACAAAAAAAGGTTCATTAACTGAGTAAGTTCCTCTATTAATTTGGCAGTTTCCTGTCATCATTCGCTCAAATGAATCTGCTTTTGCTCTAAGGGAAATAGCCTGCAAGTAATCTTGTGACAAAGGCTGATCTAAGGTGACCCTTGCATCAAAAAGCAAGGTTTCTTCGTAATAATGGTCTAAAACATAAGCAACTGAATCTCTCATTCCAAAACCGGTAAGAAGGAGGGTAACACAACCGGTAATACCAACAATTCCAATAAAAACTCTGCTTTTATTGCGAAACATGTTGCGAAAAATTAGTTTTTGATTATAAGAAAAGCGATTCCAAAGAAATCCGATTTTTTCTAATAAAATTCGTTTACCTGGGGGAGGGGCTTTTGGCCTAAGTAGAGAAGATGGAGTTTCTTTTAAAGCGTTTCGACTACTTAAATAGCAGGCACCACAAGTAATTGCAATAATAAGAAATGTAGAAAATACGCTGATTCCTAAATGAAAGTAAGGTTTTGAATAGGGGAGAACATAAAAAGAGGTAAGCATGGTTAATACAATATTGCTTACAATGAAAATCCCCGCTAGGATACCAAGGATTGAAGAAACAATAGAAAGAAAAAAACCGTAACTAATATAATGCAGCTCTAAAGAAACTTTTGAATATCCTAGAGAAAGTAATGTGCCTATTTGAGAACGCTGCTTATCAACCAAACGTTTCATAGTGCTCCAAGTAATTAAAGCAGCAACTAAGAAAAAAACGATAGGAAAAACGGTACCCAATGCACGTATTTGTTCTACTTCTTCAATGGAAAGCTTTAAGTTAAAAAAATCTTTTCTAAGGGAAATGTTTTTTGAAGTATCATTTATGATATCGGCAACTTGATTTTTTAATTGCTGGTTATCAGTAGTTTCCTTTGTTGTAAGGATTGTTTGGTTATAAGAAAAGGAACTGAGGGTATTTGGAGAAACAAAAGCATAAGCAAACTTTTTAGGATCTGCCCGATAATTGATTCCATCGTTATATAGGGTATATTCACTACTATGTCCAATACCTACAATACGAAGGGTTAAAGGGATTTGATCTACTTTGACAGAAAGAGTATCATTAATAGAAAGATGATATTCATTGGCAAATTCTTCATTAATGACACAAGTGTTTTTTTCACCGGTCAGAACCGTTCGACCGGAAAAAACAAGGGGCTTATTAATAAAATAATCTTCTTCATTTGAATATAAATCAATATTCGGTTCATTTCCCATAGAGGTAATAGTACCTTTAGCTTTAATCCTTCGCTGAGCGTCAGATACTTCAGGTAAGTTTTTTAACTGCTCTATAGTATGGTTGCTCACTTCACCATCAACCCATAAGTCAGCTAAATTGGAATTGGAAAACTGCCAAT
>CAZEIB010000259.1:0-3067 GCA_964511785.1 uncultured Oscillospiraceae bacterium | reverse complement strand
TAAGTCGATTGCATTGGCTAATAGCCATACTCGAGTACATTCTTATGGTGATTATAATTTGGTTGTTGATCGCAAATACAATGTGCTAGATTTGGATGATGGCGTAGCTGATCGGATTATCGACAACATTCCGTTTGTAGAGCTTGAGCGTTTTATCGGAAAATGGAATGATGAACAAAAGATGATTATTGAATAGAGGAGGAAGTAGCATGGAGGAAAAAATTGTTGTTATTGGGGGTACAGCAGCAGGGGTTAGTGCAGCATCCAGAGCAAAAAAAATCAATCCTTCTTTAAAAATTGTGGTATATGAAAAAACTGGATACACTAGTTACGGGTCTTGTGGTTTACCTTACTATTTAGGTGGACTTATAGATGATGCCCAAAAGTTAATTGCATTAACACCAGAAGAAATTGAAAACAAAAGAGGAATTGAAGTGCATATCCACCATGAAATTACCTCTATAAACCCCAAAGAAAAAACAGTATCGGGAATTAACCTAATCACTAAAGTAAAATTTGTGACTCATTATGATAAATTGATTATTGCTACGGGAGCAAGCCCTTTGTTGCCCCCTATAGAAGGAATTGTAGAAGAAGAAAAGCTTGTAGAAGGGGTTTTTGTTCTTCGCAATGTAGAAGAAGGAATAATGGTTAAAAAACAGCTAAAACAAGGGAGAAATATTGTTTTGGTGGGGGGAGGAAATATTGGCCTTGAAGTGGCAGAACAGCTTTGTCAATTAGAAAATAAAAAAATCACCATTATAGAGGGTGGACCGCGTATATTACCGGACTTTCCTGAACAATACAGTGAACTGGTGCACCAAAGCTTAGAAGAAAAAGCTGTGAAAATATATACAGGGCACTTTGCAAAAAGCATTGAAAGAAAAAATGGGAAATTAGTAAGTATTACAACTCATAAAGGAGAGAGAATTCCAGCTGATACTGTGCTTTTGGCTACTGGCGTATATCCCCAAAGCCAGCTAGCTAAAGAGGCAGGATTAGCTTTAGACGAATTTGGGGCAATTAAAGTAAACGAACAGTTACAAACCCAAAATCCCTTTATATGGGCTTGTGGAGATTGCACTAGTGTAGTACATCAGTTAACGGGAAAAAGGGTTTATATCCCTTTGGGTACCTATGCTAACAAACAGGGACGAATTGCAGGAAGGAATGTAGCGGGAGGAAGTTATGCTTTTCAGCAGGTGCTGGGTAGCCAAGGAACCAAGGTATTTGACTGGTATATTGCTTCTACCGGCCTCTCTCAGCTTAAAGGCAAAGAAGCGGGCTTTAAAGTAGAGAGCGTTTCTATTGTTCAAAGGGATAGAGCAGGCTACTATCCGGGAGGAGAAAAAAACTATATTACCTTGATTTTTGAAGAAAAGACCGGAAAAATTTTAGGTGCCCAAGGGATAGGAGGAGCCTCTATAGGGGGAAGAATAAATGCAATAGCCACTGCAATTCACCAAAAAATGACCTTAAAAGACCTTAACGAGGTAGACTTTTTATATACTCCTGCTATGGCACCCATATATGATCCTGTTTTGATAGCGGTAGAAAATGGGCTGAAAAAACTAAAAGAAAAAGATTGAAAGATGTTTAACAATCTTTCTAATGGGGTATAATTATTAATAGAAAGAAACTCTTTCTATTAATAGTTATAAAACGAATGACTACAAAACAACAAACACCAAGGAGTGGTACCATGATTAAACACATTTCCAGCGAAGCTATGGGGCATAGCAACAACCATTGGCTTGACAGTTTCCATCACTTTTCTTTTGCACAGTACTATAACCCTCAAAACATTAACTTTGGGGTATTGCGGGTAGTAAACGACGATATGGTAGGGTCAATTACCGGGTTTGATACCCACCCCCATGAAAACATGGAGATTATTTCTTATGTTGTAAATGGAGAATTAACCCATGCAGACAGTATGACGAACCGAAGTACTTTAAAGCGCGGTGAAGTTCAATACATGAGTGCAGGAACAGGGGTAACCCATAGTGAACATAATTATGGACATGAAATATTACGGTTTTTGCAAATATGGGTTTATCCCGATGCAAAAGGATATGAGCCAAACTATGGAGATTATCGCTTTACATGGGAAGATAGGGTAAACCGTTGGATGCCTATAGCCTCGGGGGATGGGGATAAGGCATTTCCCATTCAAGTTCATCAAGATATTCATGTGTACGCTTCTTATTTGGCAAGGGGAGAAAAACTTGATTTTAAAGTAGAAAAAGGCCGTCAAGCTTATTTGGTATTAATAGAAGGCTGGGCAGATATCAATGGTGTGTTGGCAGAGGAAAGAGATGCAATGGAAATTACTGAAGAAGAGATTACCATTGAAGCTAAAAACAGTTCTCACATGATTTTAATAGAAATGGCCAAAGAAAAATAAATAAATATAAAAAAGCCGAAAAGATTCATTCTTTTCGGCTTTTTTATGTTGCTTACTTAATAGATTTTTTTCTATTCCAACTCGTTTCTAAATATTTAGAGGTTCTATTGTTTTTATAGCACTATAGTTTTGGAAACATAGGATTGAATACTTATAAAGTACATTTCACGAAGCGTAACATGTACTTTATAGTAGGCAAAATAGTATATATACTAATACTAAATGTAAGAGAGGCGCATAACCATGTAAGTACAAGCCTTAAACAATTACGATACAAAAAGACGGACGTTAATAGTGTTAGCAATAAAAAATATGTAAGGGGAGAGATAAAATGAAAAAAAGTAGGTTGAGTAGGTTTAGTAGGTTTAAAAGAAGCATTGCTTTATTTCTTATTTCCATTTTTTTGTTTAGCAGTTTTCCAAGGGTAATCTTATCTGAAGAAGGCAGTACCATTCAAGAAAATCTTGGAGAGGTAGTAGTTCAAACACCGGTAGATAATCAGGAGGAACCACCCACACAGGAACACAATCAAGAGCCTTTACCCACAAATGCTCTTACGGAAATAGAACCTGAAGAAAAGAAGGCTCCCTTACTTGACCCTGCTATTGCCAGTACTGAAAACCAGGGAGTAGAGGAAGTAGAGGAAAAAATAGAAGAAGA
>CAZEIB010000258.1:0-3088 GCA_964511785.1 uncultured Oscillospiraceae bacterium | reverse complement strand
GCGTAAATGGAATGTAAAAAAAAGAAGAGGATGATAGAAAGGAATATTAGAAAAAATAAAAGCGCAGAATTTGCGCAAAGGGTTCTTGACAAGTAAATCAACTTCTGATAAAATTAAAACTTGCATCAGTATAGTATAAGGCGCAACTATGCCCATTGTTAATAATTGTATTTTACACGTTAAAAGCAAAAAAAGCAAGAGGCAAAATCGCAAAGCTAAAAAATGGTGCGGGAACAGGAGAGGTGATAGCTTTTATGGTGCATGAGGTACAGATGGGTAAACTCAGAAAACGAATGAGTTTTTCACGCATAGAAGAAGTATTGGATATGCCAAACTTGATTGAAGTGCAAAAAAATTCTTATCGACGTTTTTTAGAAGAAGGCCTCCGAGAAGTGTTAAACGACATATCTCCAATCACCGACTACAATGAAAACTTATTACTAGAGTTTGTAGACTACAAACTGGACTCTAAGCCTAAGTACAGCGTAGAACGCTGCAAGGAAAGAGATCTAACTTACGCTGCACCACTAAAGGTCTTTGTGAGACTTAAAAACAAAGAAACCGGTGAAATAAAAGAATCGGATGTGTTCATGGGGGATTTCCCTCTAATGACAGAACATGGTACTTTTATTATCAATGGGGCTGAAAGAGTTATTGTTAGCCAGTTGGTACGCTCTCCGGGAGTGTATTATGACAAGTCCATTGACAAATCAGGTAAAACCCTTTTTTCAACCACAGTAATTCCTAATAGAGGAGCGTGGCTGGAATATGAGACAGACAGTAATGATGTGCTTTGGGTACGCATTGATCGAGCACGGAAGCTTCCCATTACTGTTATTTTACGTGCTTTGGGTTATGGAACAGATGCTGAAATCATTGACCTTTTAGGGGAAAATGAACAGATGATGGCAACCATTCAAAAAGGAGATAATGCCAAATCTCAAGAAGAAGGACTTATTGAGATTTATAAAAGACAAAAGCCCGGGGAGCCACCTTCCGCAGAAAGTGCAAGGAATCTGTTAAATTCCTTATTTTTTGACCCAAGGCGTTATGATTTAATGCGGGTTGGAAGGTATAAATTTAACAAAAAATTATCTTTAGCAAATCGAATTCAACATCAAATTGCTGCTGATAATATTGTTGATGTGGAATCCGGCGAAGTACTGGTAAAAAAAGGGGAAGAAATCACCCTTGAAATGGCCTGGGAGATTCAAAACGCCGGTATCAATGCTGTTGAAATATTGGTGGAAAATCATGTTCACAAAGTGTTGGGGAATAATTTTGTAGATGCGTCAAAGCATTTGCCTTTTGACCCTAAAGAAGTGGGTATTGTTGAAATGGTTCATTATCCCACCCTTAAAACCATTTTGGATAATGTTCCTTCTGATCAGCTAAAAGAAACCCTAAAAGGGAACCTTAGCAGTTTAGTGCCAAAGCATATTTTAACAGATGACATTGTAGCTTCTATTAGTTATCTTTTAGGCTTGCCCTTTGGTGTTGGCTATGTAGATGATATTGACCACTTAGGGAATAGACGTCTTCGCTCTGTTGGTGAGCTTTTACAAAATCAAATTCGTATTGGCTTAAGTCGTTTAGAAAGGGTAGTTAGGGAACGAATGGCCATTCAAGATGCAAATGACGTAAGACCGGGGGATTTAATTAACATTAGACCTGTTAGTGCGGCTATTAAAGAGTTTTTTGGGTCATCTCAGTTAAGTCAATTTATGGATCAGCCCAATCCTTTAGCTGAATTAACCCATAAAAGAAAGCTTTCTGCTTTAGGTCCCGGTGGCTTAAATAGAGATAGGGCTTCCTTTGAAGTGCGTGACGTACACTACAGTCACTACGGAAGAATTTGCCCTATTGAAACACCAGAAGGCCCCAATATTGGTTTGATTGGTTCCTTAGCAACATATGCAAGAATTAATGAATACGGCTTTATTGAAGCGCCTTACCGTAAAGTAGATAAAGTAACCCATAAAGTAACCAATGACATTGCTTATATGACCGCTGATGAAGAAGACTTTTACTTAATTGCCCAAGCCAATGAACCTTTAGAAGAAGATGGCAGCTTTGTGAAAGAACGAGTAACTGTTCGTGATAAGGCGGAAATTATCGAGGTGCCTTTAGAGCGGGTAGATTTTATTGACGTAAGTCCAAAACAAGTAGTTTCCGTTGCTACGGCTATGATTCCCTTCTTGGAAAACGATGACGCCACCCGTGCTTTGATGGGTTCAAACATGCAACGCCAAGCAGTGCCTCTTTTAATTCCTCAGTCCCCTTATGTAGGAACAGGAATGGAACATAAAGCGGCTCACGATTCTGGAGTAGTAGCATTAAGTTTAACTGAAGGAACTGTTACTTATGTTTCTGCAGATGAAATTATTGTAACGGATGGTATTGGGGTAAAGCATAGCCATAAATTGAACAAATTTGTTCGCTCTAACCAAGGAACTTGTATTAACCAACATCCGGTAGTAAGCCTTGGGGAGAAAGTGGATAAAGGGCAGCTGATTGCTGATGGTCCTTCTACAGAAAAAGGGGAAATAGGCCTTGGACGAAATGTTCTAATCGGTTTTATGACTTGGGAAGGATATAATTATGAAGATGCTATCCTCATTTCTGAAAAACTGGTGAAAGAAGATGTATATACCTCGATTCACATTGAAGAATTCGAATCGGAAGCCAGAGAAACAAAGCTGGGCCCCGAAGAAATTACCAGAGACATTCCAAGTGTTGGTGATGATGCAGTTAAAGATTTAGATGAATTTGGGGTTGTGCGTATTGGGGCAGAAGTGCGCTCCGGTGATATTTTAGTAGGTAAGGTAACCCCTAAGGGTGAAACAGAACTTACCGCTGAAGAAAGACTGTTAAGAGCCATCTTCGGTGAAAAAGCCAGAGAAGTGAGAGACACCTCTTTAAGGGTGCCTAACGGTGAAGGTGGTATTGTTGTTGATGTAAAAACCTTTACCAGAGAAAACAACGATGAATTATCCCCTGGGGTTAATGAAATGGTACGGGTATATATTGCTCAAAAACGTAAAATTTCCGTTGGGGATAAAATGGCAGGTCGTCACGGAAATAAAGG
>CAZEIB010000257.1:0-3168 GCA_964511785.1 uncultured Oscillospiraceae bacterium | reverse complement strand
CTAAAGGGGCTTGTTCCGGATATTTGTTAAAAGAAAAAGAGAATTTTTTGCTTTTTGATTTTGGAGCGGGAACTTTTGGAAGTTTAATAACTTACATAGATCCCGGGGAAGTGAGAGGGGTTTTTATCAGCCATTGGCACCATGATCATTGCAGTGATTTACTGATACTGGAATACTTTTTACAAGGCCGCTATCAGGAAGAAAAAATCAAAAAAACGCCAATTTATGGCCCTGAAGACGATACAAGTCTGATTCTTGATTATATAAAACAATCTTCTTACTTTGAGTACCATAGCGTTTTAGCAGGAGAAGAAGTTTTTATAAAGGAGATGAAGGTTCAAGTTGGCCCTGCTCGCCACCCTGTGCCAAGTGTAAGTTATAGGGTTGATGACTGGGTGTATACGGGAGATACCAATATTGTACAAGGGTTTAGGGAGTTTTGTCATCGGGCAAAGGTGCTTTTAGCCTGTGGTTGTGTATTAAAAAGCCAGTGGCAAGAGGCAGGACCTCACTTAAGTAGCGAAAAGGCGGCTCATATAGCCAAGGAAAGTCAGGTTGAAAAACTATTTTTAACCCATTTAAAGCCAACCGTAGATATGGAAACCTTGTTAAAGGAAGGGAAAGCTCTTTTTAAAGAGACTTTTCTTGTGGAAGAAAGAACCTACCAGGTATAATATGGATAAGAAAAAACCTATGGATTTTTTTGAAGTACGTCCGGTAGTGGGGATTGCTTTGGTTTTTTTAACAGCTATTGTTTTGGGAAAAAACCTGAGGCCTCATTACTTGTGGATTGTGGGTATTGGAATAGGCATGATTTTGTTATGCCTTTCTTTTTTTCTTCATCAAAATCAAAACCAAAAGAAAAAAATGGCTATAGGAATTTTAACTTTTTTTATAGGAATAACCCTTTCTTCGGCTACCTTTTTTCCTTTGCTACCTGAAGAAGGAAAATATTTAATTAGGGCGGTTGTTCAAAGTGAGGTAAAGGAAAAAGAAAATGGTTCTTATGGAATGGCCTTAAGAAATATAAGTTTAGATAACCAAAAAATTAAAAACAAGGGATATTGGACCTTTACCTCAAAAAACCAGGAAATGGTACAGCAGTTAAAAGAGGGAAGTGAAATTTGTTTTTATGGGAAGGTATACCATCCTAAAAAACAGCAAAATCCCGGAGGATTTGATTATTTTAACTATTTAAACAGGCAGGGAATCAGCTTAGGAATTTATGCAAGTGAAGGGCTGGAGATTGTCGGCTTTGAAAAACAGAGCTTTATATATTCCCTTGCAGGGATGAGGGAAAAGATTGGAAACAAACTGGACGAAGTAATGGGCAAGGAAAGTGCCTTGGTTAAAACCATGGTACTGGGGGATAAAAACACGTTGGATGAAGAAGTGCGAGAAGACTTTACTACCATTGGCCTTGCCCATATATTGGCTATTTCCGGATTGCACATTACCATATTAGCGGCTATGATATTGACCCTTTTAAAGAAAACCCCTTTAGGAATAAAAGGACAGTGGTTGGTGATGGCAGTAGTTTTGTTGGCGTATACTTTGTTTGTAGGAGGGGCCCCTTCTGTAGTACGGGCAAGTATTTTATTTTTGATATATTTGGGAGCAAAAGCAACGGGAAAAGTGTATGATGATTTAACAGCCCTTGCGATTGCAGCTATAGGAATTATAGGAATGAAACCTGTTGAGTTGTTTTCTCCGGGGTTTCAGCTTTCTTTTGGTGCGGTTGCAGGGATATTGTTACTGGCAGGGCCTATTAAAAAAACTTTGGAAAAAAGGATTAAAGGTAGAAAAAAAATGACTCAAAAGGTTTTAGAGGGTTTGTCTTTAACCTTGGCTGCTCAGATGGGCGTTCTACTTCCTATGGCTTATTGGTTTCACAAAATACCATTGCTTGGAATACTAACCAATGTTCTTCTTTTACCTTTGATTAGTGGCATACTCATTCCCTTTTATTTTTTAACGGTATTGGTAGCTTACCTGCCTTATCTTGGTGGCTTTTTTGGAAGAATAAGTAGTGAACTTACAAAAGCTTTTATTAGAATCAGTCAATTTTTAGCGGGAATACCCAGTATGGAAATACAAGTGTTTTTTCCCAGAGGGGTGATGATGGCTTTTATTGTAGGGGGGATGGTTTTGTTTTCCCCCTTTGTTAAAATAGAAAAAAGAAAGAAAGCAATTGCCATGGGTGTAGGAGCAAGTGTAATAGCTTTGGTAATGGTTTTAACCCCTTATACTCTGCCTGTAACTTATACCCAGTTTAGTGTTGGTCAAGCAGATACGGCAGTTATTGAAGACGGGAAGTATACCATTGTAGTAGATGCCGGGGAGAATGGGGGCGACTTGGCCAGCTACTTACTTGCCAAGGGAAAAGAGATTGATGGATTATATATTAGTCACCTGCATATGGACCATGTAGGGGGGCTGAGACAACTGATCGATCATCAGGTAAGGATTGGGCAAGTATATTTGCCTTATGAGGGAACAGTCCATCAACTTGAACAAAGAGCAATAGATTTAATAACAGAGCTTGAAAGAAAGAATATTCCCATTACTTACTTAGCTAAAGGGGATATAGTAACCTATGATAAGTGTAAAATAGAGGCTTTATGGCCTGTTAAGGGAAAGGTAAAACCCAGTGATAACGCCAACCATTACAGCTTGGTTTTGGGAATTGAAGTATTTAACAATACAGTATTAACCACAGGAGATATTACAGGTGCCTATGAAAAATACAGTGCAGCAAATGTGGACGTTTTAAAAGTATCCCACCATGGGAGTAAGGGAAGTTCCTTAGATGGATATTTAGATGTAGTAGCTCCAAAAGTAGCCTTAATTTCCAGTGGAACCAGTGAACGACTTCCCGCAAAAGAAATGTTGTTACGCCTTGAAAAGCGGAATATTCCCTACTATGAAACGGAAGAATGGGGAAATATTAAAGTAGTATTTAGCGAAAAGGGCTATAGTGTGTACCCTTATTATTAGGAGGAAAAGATGAACCATACAGCTTTTTTTAAAAGCATAAAAAACCATCAAACCGTAAACTGCTATGTGTTTGAAGGGGAAGAAGAGTATATTAAAGAAAGTGCTTTGGAGGGGTTGAAACAATTGTTGGTACCCCAAGGCCTTGAAGCGTTAAACTTTACCCAGCTTGAA
>CAZEIB010000256.1:0-3173 GCA_964511785.1 uncultured Oscillospiraceae bacterium | reverse complement strand
GTGGGCAACTGAGGGGGTCGCTAAATTAGGCTGCCAACCATGTACTCTAGCAATTGGTGTGGGCAGGTCGCAATTTGAGGCTACATCCTTAATGATGGAAGCCCAAGTATTTGGTAATCATATGGTTCAAAATGAGCTGGAAGAAACGATTACGCGTAGGGTGAACGAAGCAAAGATTGGACCGTTAAACCTAGGTGGCGACCATTCGGTTTTAGCGACATTCATGAAAATCGGTCCCCAAAGAGCCAGCGGCATTCGTGTGGTTAGTGTGAGACCGAATTGTAATATTGAACCGCGAATCGCTCGGGTTGATTTATAAAAAGGAGGCTAACATTGCAAAACAATAAGGGCAAGGCAGTTAAAGTGCTGCAAATTGCGGGTGGTTTTCGTAAAAATGTCAATGGCAAGCCGGTCAGTGGTGGCATAACCGCTTTTTTAAACAACTATTACATGAAAATGGATCATGAGAAATTTCAGTTTGACTTTTTAGCCTTGCGTAATCAAGCCTTTGAAAACTACCGGCAGGGATTTGAGGCCAAAGGATCTACTCTTTATACCTTAGATATTCAATCCGATGGCTTTAAGCGGTTTTTCACAACGATTTATAAGCTGCGTAAGTTTTTAAAAGAAAACCACTATGATGCAGTACATATCAATATGGGAGCATTCTTTCCAGTTCTTACCTGTGTCATGGCAGCTAAACTAGCAGGCGTTAAAAACATTATTGCCCACTCCCATAGTTCGGGGATTAATTCAAAGAAAAAAAGACTCATGATTGACTTATTTTCTCCACTCTTGACCTTGTTTGCCGATCAATACTGTGCTTGCTCTTTAGTTGCTGCGGAAAATATTTACTCCAGAGGAATTATTAACAAAAAAAAGTACAAGATTATACGCAATGCCATTGATGTTAAAACCTTTTCCTTTCATCCAAAAGAACGAGAGCATTTAAGACGGGAATTAGGACTGGAAGGGCACTTTGTCATCGGTCACGTGGGTCGGTTTGTGAGTGTAAAAAACCATGAGTTCTTAATTGATTTCTTTTACGAATTCTCGAAAAAAGATCAGAATGCCAGACTCTTATTAGTTGGTAGCGGCGAATTAAAAACTGCAATGGAAGAAAAGGTCCAGGAGCTTGGAATCCAAGACAAGGTTATCTTTGGAGGCCAGCAAAGGGATGTGAGTCGATATTATCAAGGGATGGATTTATTTGTGATGCCGTCATATATCGAAGGGTTTCCCATTGTAGCCATGGAAGCCCAATCTACCGGGTTACCAAGCTACGTCTCATCCAATGTAACGGAAGAAGCGGCTGTAACGGATCTTTGTAAGTTTTTCCATTTAAAAAATGGGCCTAAGGATTTAGCCGAGAGGGTATTTGAGGACAAGGATAGCTGGAAACCACGATCAGACGCTTCTGATCAAATTATAAAAGCCGGTTACGATATTGATAGTAACTTAAAGACCTTTGAATCTCTTTACACCTAGACTCGAGAAGGAGGAATGAAACTGTGCTGCAGAATTTAAAAATGGATAACAAAAAAACAATCGGTTTATTCGCACTGTTTATATTGATTTCTGCAGTGTTTAGAATCAATGCCTCTTTTTTATTCGCTTTTTCTGTCTGGGGCTTAATGGTAATTTACAGCTTGAGTGATCTAGGCAACCGCTTATTACTAATGGGCTTTTTATTAACTTTTTTTATATTTTTAATCGGTGGTCATTTCGTTTATGAATATTTTGGTATGGAGCTAAATTATTATTTTGAATATCAGTATTACGTCCATTCCAACCTAACCATCGCCACATCCTTAATTTTTATTTTTATAGGAGTCTTCTCATCTGAGCGGATGATTGCTTATAGAAAAAGCAAAGAAATAGCAGCCAATCGAAAAGAAACTATTACTAAAAAAAGAGTAGCTGCAGAAAGAGTAGCTGAAGGAAGAGTAGCTGAAGAAATTAAAACTGAAAAGAGTAAAACTGAAGAGAAAGATTCAGTTCTTTTAATTCGAAAACTAAGTCAACTGTTTTACTTTTTAAGCTATGGGTTTTATTTATATATCATATTACACCGGACTCTCTTTATACTTAGAACTTCTTACATCGATAGTTATGTAGGCTACGACCATAATATTTCATTCCTTGTTAGTTCCATAGGAGCCATGGCGCCGCACTTTTTTTATTTATTTTTAGCTACCTTGCCCAGCAAGAAAAAAACCTATCCTGTAATAATATTGCAGTTAATATATGGTGTGGTCTCTCTGTTCACAGGGAGACGTACTGAGTTCATGTTAATTGTTTTGTTCATTCTTTTTTATTTTGTTTTTAGGCACTACTATGACAAGGGGAAGGAAGTTTGGATCAATAAAAGAATAGTAATCGGAAGTTTGTTGGCTGTTCCTTTTTTAATCATCTTCTTGTTTTTATTCCATTTCTTTAGAAATGGAATGGATATTGAAAACTTGTCAATCAAAGACATTTTATTTGGTTTTTTCCAACAACAAGGGTTTAGCTCAAGTCTGCTTCGACTTAGCTTATTTAGGCAAGACTTGTTGCGAGATGATGTCTATTATTCTTTTTATGGCTTGGTTAAATTTACTCGCACCAATTCATTGATTGGTTTGTTTTATAACCCGGAATACGGCTTCTCTTATTTAAAAAACAGTGTGGAGTTTGCCCAGAATGGTAATTCCTTAGCCCATAGTTTAAGTTATATTGCCTTGCAATCTGGTTACCTGCAAGGTCGAGGTGTTGGGTCATGCTATATTGCTGAACTATTTCATGATTTTGGCTACTTGGGAATATCCATTGGAAGCATTATATATGGCCTTATGATTGGGCTCATTAACTTCCTTTGGATGCGGGTTAAAACCTATAATGTTTGGGTTACAGCCCTTTGTTTTAGCTTAATGGAAGCATTCTTAAAAGCACCGCGATGGAATTTTGACATTGTATTTACAGAACTATTAAGTCTTGGAAGATGGTCTGCATTTTTAGGGATATATATTTGCCTTATTCTCCTTAAAAATAAACATGTGGATGATTTTATTCTTCATATTGATCTCCCCTTATTTTTTTATTTGTATTCCCTTTGTTCATTTTTAGTATAGCATATGAAAAATTGTTTGTCAATACTTTATTGCTATTTTATACAACTTTATTAACATAGTCTT
>CAZEIB010000255.1:0-3193 GCA_964511785.1 uncultured Oscillospiraceae bacterium | reverse complement strand
AGGGAGAGAAACATTTTTAGCAAAAGTTGAGTGGGAAGAAGAATGGCCTGTTATAAATCCTGGTAAAGGCCGTTTACTTAAGGAACAAAAACACACCTTACCACTAGTACCAGCACCTAAGAAAAATCATTATAAATTAGCAGAATATTCTCATGAATATCTTTATTTAAACAACCCTTTAATTGAAAACTATGATAGAGAAAGCCGCTCTGGATGGTTAAGATTACACCCTTCCGAAAATACTCTTTCGGATACCAAGTCCCCTTCATATGTTGGTATTCGCCAAAAGTCAATAACCTTTCAATTATCTACGTATTTAGAGGAAAATTTGAAAGATGGTGAGGAAGCTGGATTAACAATTATTCAAAATGAAAAATATTTTATTCGTTTAGCTATTGTAAAGAAAAACCATCAAAAAGAACTACAGATGATTACAACTATAGATGGGGAAGAAACAGTAGTAGGACGACATTCTATATCAAGTCAAAAAATTAAATTGTCTATAAAAGGTAAGGGGCAACAGGTAGATGCGTTTCTAGAAGAAAACAATAAAAAAATAAAAATTGTTGAAGGAATAGATATACGATATTTAAGTACAGTAGTTGCAGGTGGATTTATTGGATGTACAATGGGGGTATATGCAACTACAACTCTAGAACAACCAGGTTTTGTTGACTTTGAATGGCTGTCATTAATTGATGAATAAAAAAATTACTAGCGATTGTATACTTATATTGCACGACTCGTTCGTAAAATAGAAAAGGATTCTTGATTTTTCGGCTTAAATTATTTAAAAATCCAATTAATATATTAGAAATGAGTTTATCTATCATAATGACTAACTGTGACATAAAAATTACAGGTTATCCTTTTGAATGACCTTGTTTTGAACAAGAGAATTCAATCTATATTCTAAGTAGCTTCAGGCTTAAACCTACTCTATCGTGTCATCAATAACCAAAAAGCCAGTAAAGATTATAACATTTTTATATAAAAGATGAAGAAATCATTTCCTCAAATCTTTAAACACGGGTTTAATAAGATATCGCAAAGTATTTTAAATGGTGGAAAATGCATCCTTACTATTTCGTATTCATAGAATATTGATAATAGGATTAATATGTAGAATATATTTTAGATAATTTGTAGCCTTATAATCAAAGATATTAAAATATAATTAGTAATGAGGTATGTTCTCTTCATAATACCAACGTAAGTATCCAAACTAAATTATTATTTATGAAAAATATAAATTCATTTCTTATGAAACGGCATATGTTGATTCTGCAAAGATTGATGGGGCTGGGGAACTGCAAATATTCCATCGAATTATCTTGCCATTAATGAAACCGGCAATTGCTACAATGTCTATCTTTGCTTTTGTACAATCATGGAATAACTTCCTCATGCCACTTATTTTAATTAATGACCGAAGTAAGTATACGTTGCCAATGCTCGATCAACTACTTACGACAGATACTTATAGAACCGAGTATGGTGCAATGTATTTAGGATTAGGACTATCGATCATTCCACTTATTCTTATTTACCTCTTCTTGTCTCGACAAATTGTTGGTGGAGTAACGGCAGGTGGAATTAAAGGGTAAATAGCTTTACGTTGTGCCTATTGTTTAACTAATTGGAGGGATTAAATGTCAGGGAAAACGTATCATGTCTCAAAAAATGGAAAACGAAATGCCACAGGAACAAAAACCGATCCGTTTTTAACGATTAATCAAGGAGCTTCAGTTGCAACTGCCGGGGACACGGTAATTGTACATGAAGGGGTTTATCGTGAATGGGTCAATCCTATGAATAAGGGATTAAGCAACACGAAAAGAATCACCTATCAAGCAGCTGAAAATGAAAAGGTAGTCATTAAAGGTTCTGAGAGAATTCAAAATTGGGAAAATATAAAAGATTCCATATGGAAAGTAGAAATCTCTAATGACTTTTTTGGAGACTTTAATCCATATGAAAAAGAAGTAAATGGTGATTGGATCATCTATGAAACTTCCGAGAAAAAACATCTTGGAGACGTTTATTTGAATGGAAAGTCTTTTTATGAAGTCTCTTCGCTAGAAGAGTTGGAGAATCCAGTTATTCGTCAGACAGTGATAGATGATTGGACACAAAAAGAAACAAAAGTGAAACATCCCGAACAAACAAAATACGTTTGGCATGCAGAAGTTCAATCTAAATATACAGTTATTTATGCGAATTTTCATGGGAGTAATCCTAATGAAGAACTCGTAGAGATTAATGTGAGACAAAGCTGTTTTTACCCGAAAAGCACAGGAATTGATTATATTACAGTCCAAGGATTTGAAATGGCTCAAGCAGCTACACCATGGACACCGCCTACTGCTGATCAACCAGGCCTGCTCGGGGTGAACTGGAGTAAAGGATGGATTATTGAAGATAATATCATTCACGACTCTAAATGTAGTGCAATCAGTATTGGTAAAGAAAGATTAACAGGCCATAATTACTTTACTGATCGTAAAGATAAACCCGGTTACCAATACCAAATTGAGTCTGTATTCGCTGCTTTAAATAGTGGTTGGAGTAAAGAAAATATTGGTTCACATATTATTCGAAACAACACAATATATGATTGTGGACAAAATGGAATAGTCGGTCATCTAGGCTGCGTTTTCAGTGAAATATATGGTAACCATATTTACAATATTGGGCTTAAAAGAGAATTTTATGGCCATGAAGTTGGTGGCATCAAATTGCATGCCGCGATTGATGTTCAAATTCACGATAATCGAATTCATGACTGTTCGCTAGGGTTATGGCTCGATTGGCAAACACAAGGTACAAGAGTGAGTAAAAATCTCTTTTACCAAAATAGTCGTGATTTATTTGTAGAAGTCAGCCACGGCCCTTATGTAGTTGACCACAATATTTTTGCATCACCTGTTGAAATGGATAACTTCGCCCAGGGAGGCGCCTATATCAACAACCTGATTTGTGGGACGATTAATCAACAAAAAGTATTGGATCGATCCACCCCTTATCATGTTCCTCATAGCACAAAAGTCGCAGGCTTCGCAGTGGTTTATGGTGGAGACGATCGATATATTGGGAATATATTTGTAGGGAACAGGGATTCTGACAATGAAGTATTTGGAACAGCTGTTTTTAACGGGCATACCACTTCATTAGAAGAGTACATTGAAAAAGT
>CAZEIB010000254.1:0-3237 GCA_964511785.1 uncultured Oscillospiraceae bacterium | reverse complement strand
CTCTTTTTCTCCATGGGTATAAATCTTTTCTTCTCCTTGAGCTTTAGGACTTTGACGTAATTCTTCTAAATAGGTAGATAAATGATTTTTAATGGCTTCTTCATCTCCAAAAATAGCAGGATCAATGGCAGCAAAACCATGACAAATACCGCTTTTCCCATTTTGCATGCAATAATTACTGGTGGTGCCAAGGCTAAGTATGCTACTAAAAATTTCACTAATCATTCCATAGCCATAGCCTTTATGGCTCCCTAGGGTTTCAGTGTTTCCACCAAGAGGCATAATCCCTCCACCCTTTTTAGCCACAATGTTTTCAAGTACCCTTGGTGCCTGTGTACTTGGTTGTCCATTCTCGTCCAAAGCCCATCCTTCTGGTAGAGGTTCTCCCATTTTATTATACATTTCCAGTTTGCCCCTAGTAACCACCGTGGTAGATGCATCAAAAAAGAAATCATAAGGATCTGCCGGCATGGAAATAGCAATGGGGTTAGACCCTAACATGGCCAGCTTGCCAAAAGTGGGTACCATAATGGCTTCAGAGTTAGTGCTACTAAAGCCAATTAACCCTTGGTCACAAGCCATTTTAGCATAATAACCGGAAATTCCGTAATGGTTAGAGTTACGAGCAGAAACAATTCCTATGCCACTTTTCTTTGCCTTTTCAATAGCTTTTTCCATAGCAAAATGGCCTACCAGCTGCCCCATTCCATCGTTTCCTTCAACAATGGCAGATACAGGGGTTTCAAAAACCACTTGAGGATTAGCTTTAATATCAATTAACCCTTTTTCGATCCCTTTGTGATAACGAACCATTCTTTGCATCCCGTGGCTCTCAATTCCATATAAATCTGAAAGCAGTAATACATCCGTAATAATTCGGCTTTCATCTTTTGTAAAACCAAATTTTGTAAAAGCATCCATGCAAAATTGATTTAATGTTTCATATTGCCAATGTACATAGGCCATAAGCTTCTCTCCTTATTTATTATGATTTATTTTGCCCATTATAACACATTCTTATATTGAAATACACTTTTCCCTTTTTACAATACTTATTTAAAAAAGTCAGGTATTTCAAGCCCCAATTTATTTGCTGCCAAGTATATCCCGCCCATGGTCGCTTCTCTTTGAAGAAGTTCAGCGTTTATATTTTGATGTTCCTTTTTTAATTGTCTTACTATTTCTTCTCTTAACCAAGGTGTGTTTAGAAGTACTCCTCCTGCAAATATTAAATGAATGTTCTTCATATTCAGTTTTTTTGACAGTGCAATCACCATATTTTTAAGCTTTTCAGCTCCTTCTTCCATAATTCCACAGGCAACCTTGTCCCCTTTTTCTCTTAACCCTTCTACTAAAGGAGATAATTTCGCAATATCTTTTTTATTGCTTGTATATACAAAATCGACTAAATCATCAACCTCTTTTATTTTTAACCTATCCAATATTTCATAAAGTAGTAGGGTTTCTTCCCCTGTGCCGTCATGGCTTTGTAGAGATGCTGCAATGGCCTTTTGTCCAAGCCAATAGCCCGATCCTTCATCGCTAACTAAATAGCCGTAACCTCCCACTCTTCCGCTTTCCCCTTTTTCATTATTCCCAAAAGCAATAGATCCTGTCCCACTAATTAAAAGTAGTCCTTCTTTACCCCTTGTTTGTGCTGCTAAAGCAATTTGCCCATCATTATATACATAAGTAGGAAAAGGATAGTTTAGCTCTTTTACCAGCGTTTCCACTTTATGCAAAGTTTTCCGGGTGTCTACCCCAGCAGTGCCAAAACCTAATGCTAAACAATCGTTTTTAGAATAATTGACAAAAAAACTTTCCAATAGTTCTCTTAAGTTTTTCCCAACTTCTTGAGTCGTGTTAGATTCAATGTTGGTACTTCCCCCCTCCTGTAAACCAATAACCTTACCTGTTGTACTGTAAGCTAGCAGACGGCTACGGGTTCCCCCTCCATCAATTCCTATTAAATATTTTTCCATTTTATGCCTCATTACTTATTTTTTTCTACCTGTATTATACCTTATTCCTCTGCAAAAAAACATCTTCCACCCTCACTTTTGTTTTTTCATTCACATAAATAGACAATTTAATCCTATAAAGGAATCTTTTAGATAAAAACTATTGCCTCTCCTTCTATTTTTTGAGATGATAGGATTAAATAAACTTTGGCTAAAGGAGAGGTTATATGAACATTAACTTAAAGAAAAAATCTACCATTGTATTAATCCTCATTGTAGTTGTGGCTCTATTTGTTGGGGTATTTTGTACAGGTAGTGTGGAAACCGGTTTTACAGGGGTCGTTACCACTTTTGGTAAAGTAGAAGACCACACTTTGGAAGCAGGCTTTCACTTTAAAAGTCCTTTCCAAACCATTATTCCTATGGATAACCGAGAACAAAAAAGAGAATTTATCACCATGGCTTTCTCAAGAGATATTCAAGAAGTTGATGTAAAAGCTTCTATTAACTTCAACATCGAAAAAAAATCGGCCATGAATTTATTTAAAGAAGTCGGCGTAAATTATTACGATGTCCTCATTACTCCAAGGTTAATTGAAAACTTAAAAAGCGTTTTTTCTTCCAAATCTGCAGAAATGCTGGTTACAGAAAGGGAAAGTTTGGCCATTAACACTACCCATAAACTACAAGAAGAAATGGCTCCCTACGGAATTAATATTATCAGCGTTTCTGTTGAAGATATTGATTTTACCGATGCTTATACCAATGCAGTTGAAGCTAAACAAGTAGCCGAGCAAAATAAGCTAAGGGTAGCTACTGAAGAGGCAACCTTAACCGCTCAAGCCGAGCAAGAAGCGGAAAGACAAAAAATTATTGCCGATACTGAGCGATACAAATCTCAGCAACAAGCCGATGCTAAAGCTTATGAAATTAGTACTAAAGCGGAAGCAGAGGCAGAGGCCAATAAAAAAGTGGCACTTTCCATTACACCGGAATTAATTCAATATAACTATGCCCAAAGATGGCTGGGTGAATATCCTTCTACCTTGGTTACAGGGCAAAACGACAATATTACACCGGTACTTCCCATTGCCTCATTCGCCCAAGAAGGTAATGATAATTAAAAATTTATCAGTTACCAAACCTTTGTTTAACAAACAATTTCTAATAACAAATATGTTTCTGAAATTATCATTTTTTTCTTAGTTCTACATTTATCATTACGGTAGATTGTAAACTGAAGTGCACCAAAAAGAAATAGCCCAAGAGAATTTCT
>CAZEIB010000253.1:0-3247 GCA_964511785.1 uncultured Oscillospiraceae bacterium | reverse complement strand
CAGAACACCTAAACAAGAAATTTCAGCAGGTATTAAATGAAATGGGCATCAAGCCCAAAAAAGGTGAGGGTCAATATGTGTTTCATAGTATTCGTTCTACAGCAACCACCTATAAACTAAGGATATCCGGTGGGGATATTAAAGCGGTACAAGGGGAAAACGGACAAAAGGATCCTAAAATGGTTACCCATCAATATGCAAGAATTATTGATGAAGACAGAATACGTTTAGCTGAGGCTATGGACAAGGATTTCTACAGAAAAGAAGAGAGAAAGCAGGAGGAGGCTCAAATGATCCGAACAGCAAAAGAAAACCCAGAACTATTCAAACAGTTTATGGCTTTCATGTCTTCTGACTTTGCGAAGAAAACCTTTTAATTGCTAACAAAAACCCAGCGATGTAGATAAAAATGAAAAAATTGTTAGCACTTTACTGGATAAAAATGGGGTGCCACAACAATGAAAAAGGAAAGTGCCACAATTGAAAGTAACATAGAGGGATTAAAAGCTGGGTATTTCTACCATAACAACCTGTAAATTAAGGATGTTCGGTGGAGATATTGAACCGTGCAAGGGGAATCATGGATATGTAAGAGTGATTGACGAAGATATTTCTCCCTTAGCTGAAGCCACGGACAAGGATTTTCACGAAAAAGAGGAATAAAAGGAAGATGAAGATCAATTGACCCAAAGGGTAAAAGAAAATTCTGAATCCCTTAAGGAAGGGATAACCTTCAAACTCTTTGAATTTGCTAATAAAACCCTTGATTGTTAACAAAATCCATAGAGGCAGAAAAGAGTGGAAAAATTGTTAGCACTTTATTGGATAAAAAAGGAGGTGACATAAGGATGAAAAAACAAGGCGCCACAATAAAAAGCAAAAATTGGTGCCAGAACAAGGGAAAATGGCAGCAAAAAGAAAGGGATAAAGACAGAAAACGAGAAAAAGGAGGTTGAAATCATTATTTGGTAAGATAAAAGGCTGATATTTAAATCAAAAACAAGAAGGAAACAAAACTCTAAAAGACCAAGATAAACGCTCTAAATAGATGATGGTATTCATACCTTTCGAATTAGCTAATAAAAACACTGAATTGCTAACAAAAATTCAAAATCAAGAAAAAAGTGAAAAACTTATTAGCGATTGCTAAGGAAAAAAAGAGGGTTGCCATAATGAGTAAAAAAATGTTAGCAAAGTACAGAAAGAAAAAAAGCAAAAGAAGATGATTTATCAATTTAATTTGAAGCAAAAAAAAAGAGCGACAAGCGCTTTCGATATTTAATTTTGACAGCATGGAGAGGGTGAGAAATCTATGGAAAAAACTTTCAAAACAAACAAGGACTGTTCACCAAAAAATAAGAGCAATTAGGAAATAAGGCCAATATTCGTCAGAGTCGTATGTGCTGCCGTTACACAATTCCCCAACACTTAACAGCACTCGTAATTATAAAATAAAGGGGAATACTTGTCAAGAAATATCAAAAAATCTACTGTTTTTCTCAAAAAACTGGCAGAATCGGATGGAGTGCGTTTTCTCATGGGAATCGGTAAGAGCTAGTTCTTTCTTGTTCGGTTTTGCGAATATACCAGTAAAGAATTCTCGGATTTTATTGCAAGCAATGGACTTATCCACTCCTTTAGCGGAAAGGGAAATCCTTACCATAATGCACCTATTGAATCATTTCACGGAATTCTGAAAAAAGAAGAAGTTTATCAAAATACTTATCGCAACTTTCAAATGGCAAAGCTGGCACTTTTTCAATTTATCGAAGGATGGTACAATAGAAAAAGAATACACAGCACCATTGGATGGATGACTCCACAGCAAGCACATGATTTAAAAACCGCGAGTTAATCTAAAACTGTCTGCCTTTATGGCTAACATCAGTGCTTGTATTAGCCATGGGACTTAGTAATGCAAGTGCTGAACCTACTATTGTAAAAATCATGATTCCTTCCGACCATCTCGCCATCACTGAGCTTTTAGCTGAAAAGTTTAATGCTTCTAGAGATGACATAAAAATCGAAATTGATGCAACCGCAAACGGATGGGATGGCGTTGCAACAAAACTTATTACCATGCTTGCTGGTGGAGAAGAAGTAGACATTGCCGCTGTTTCAACTTCATACTACCCTCAATTTGCCGAACTGGGACAACTACTTGATATTACAGAACATGCAAAAGCCACCTATTCTGAAGAAGAATATTACTGGTCTGTTTTTAACGGTTTAATGCTTGACAGCAAGCTATATGGGGTGCCAATTTCTGTTTATACTTTGATAAATTATTACAATAAAGATTTATACGATGCAAAAGGAATCGCTTATCCTTCAACTTCTTGGGATGAAAATGTGTGGACTTTTGAAAACTGGCAGGAAAATGCCCGTGCTTTAAGTGAAGGGGAAGGCTTAGATCGTATTTATGGCGCATGGATCGACTACCAATTAGAGCGCACTGCTTGCTTTATTTTCCCAGAAAACCTCGATTATTGGGGAGAGGAATTAGCTCCTCAATTTGACAATCAACGTATACGTGATATTCATCAAGAAGTATATACTATGCTACATGATGAGCAACTAATTCCCAATTCAGACATGGTTGAAACAACCGGTATGACTCAGTTGTTTGCGGATGGTAAGGTTGCTAACATGATTGAAGGCACTTGGGCCCATAGTCAAATTTTTGACTCTGGTGTTAACTTCGGAGCCTCTCCTACTCCTGGTGGGAAAACTGTTGGGTATGTAGATGTATATATTCCTTTAAGTTCTACAAAACATCCTGAAGCTACCTTAGAAGTTTTAGACTATTTGATTAGCTATGATGCTTGTATTCTTAAATATGAAAACAACAAATTAGGTCCTCAGGTAAACCGTAAAGCTACAGAAGATTCTAAAGAAAATAGTTTTGCTGGTTTAACGGCCGACGAAGTAAATTGTATTTTTTCTGCACTTGATCACAGTCGCCCTTTGACAGTATTTCCTAAACGGGGTGAGTTTTTAACAAACTCCTTGTTGCCAGCATCAAGTTTAATGGAAATTGGCGAATATACTGTGGATGAAGGATTTGATGATTTACAAGAACAAGCCAAAATGCTATTAGGCTACTAGCAACAAAAGGCGGACATCAGCCTTAGCTGATGTCCGTTTTTAAAACATCAAATTAACAGGAGGCTATTTTATGTTAAATAGATCTCAGTTCCAGTTTTTTACTAAAGGAGAAATCAAACCAGAGGGATGGTTAAAAAAA
>CAZEIB010000252.1:0-3250 GCA_964511785.1 uncultured Oscillospiraceae bacterium | reverse complement strand
ATCTCTATATTTTGTTAAGTCACTTTAAGTGTGCTGCTTATGAGCTACCTTTTGACGAAGGAGAGTTATTCGGAAACCTTTCTTCTACCAATGAGCTCCTAACTTATTTAAGCGAATCTCATATCCTTAGGTATGTTGAAGGGCGGTATCACTGGATGGCAGAAGATTTTCCCGCTTCGGAAATCAGCCTGCGCTCTTCCACCAGTGAAAACTTTGTAATTATTGACATTACCAATCCTTCTCATCATAAAGTGGTAGGTGAAATGGATCGTTTTACAGCCCCTATGCTCCTTCATGAAAACGCTATTTATATGCACGAGGGGAAGCAATTCCAAGTAGAAGCTTTAGATTTTGACGCTCATAAAGCCTACATTTGTCATGTGGAAGTAGACTATTATACTGATGCAGATTTAAATGTAAGTGTCACCCTCTTAGATATTTTACAAGAAGAACTTCCTTCTCAAAATCTTTCTTTATACTGGGGAGAAATTAAAGTAACAGCCTTGGTTAAAATGTTTAAAAAAATGAAACTTGATACCAGAGAAAATTTAGGTTATGGCCCTGTCATGCTCCCCGAAACCGACATGCACACCTGTGGAATGTGGTGGTCTCTTAAAGAAAATCTTCTTCTTCAAAAACATAGTAAACATACCATTCAAAATGGCATGTTAGCCATTGCCAATCTCTTGCGCATTGTTGCTCCATTATATTTAATGTGTTCTCCTAGAGATATTGCCATATCCTATCAAGTAAAAAGCACCTTTACAGATGAGCCTACTTTACTCTTATACGATAATAGCCCGGGTGGAGTGGGCTTAAGCGAGAAAGCTTTTCATATGCACAAAGTTTTACTCAATCATGCACTACTTCTTGCACAAGATTGCCCTTGTGACAATGGCTGTCCCTCATGTGTAGGACCGGAGCTTGAAGTTGGAAAAGACGGAAAAGAAACAGCCCTTTTCTTTTTAGAGGAGTTTTTAAAATGGGCTTAAGCCTTCGAAGTAAATTATATGCTATTGATAAAAAGAAGGAGCCTTTAATAAAGCTATCTTCTACTGTTTCTTCTGCTCAATGCAAAGTTATCCATAAATCTCTTCCTGTCCAATTAACTTTTGATTCCCTCTCTCCCTATTTATTTCCTCTATTTTCCTCTGAAAAAATAGAAAAAGATATTCCTTTAAATAAATTATTGATGATTGACACTGAAACTACCGGTCTTTCGCGAGGGGTGGGGACAGTAGCCTTTTTAATAGGCGTTGGCTATATTGAAGAAAACCAACTGATTGTGGAACAATATTTAATAGAAGATTATCATCAAGAAAGGGACTTATTGTCTTCTTTTGCAAAACGTTTCTCTGCTTTTGAAGGATATATTACTTTTAATGGAAAATCTTATGATATTCCCCTGTTACAATCCCGTTTTTTAATGAATAAACTTCCTATTCCCGACTTTTCAATTTCCCATATAGATCTTCTTCATCCGGCCAGACGGAACTGGAAACTGCGTTTACAACAATGTACCCTTCAAAATTTAGAAGAGGAAATTCTTCATCTTTATAGAGAAAATGACCTTCCGGGTAGTCTCATTCCTAAACGTTATTTTCAATACATTAAAACAAAAAACTTTGTTCTTTTAGAGGATATTATCCTTCATAATCAACAAGATCTTTTATCACTTTTTTTGTTGTTTCAAAAACTTTGTTCAATTTATTTAGCCCCCGAACAACAAACTTTTTTTGAAGACCTTTATTCTACAGGAAAACAATTGGAAAAAGTCGGTGATTATCAGCAAGCCTATCGTTGCTATCAATTAAGTGCTAAAGGCAAAGTTCGTGCTCCCGCCTATTTGGCATTAGGAAAAGGATACCAAAAAAATTATGATATTGATAAAGCCATTGAAGTTTATCAGAAAATGATTGAAGAAAACCAAGGAGCTCTCCTTCCTTATATCCATCTATCCAAAATATATGAACACCGTAAAAAAGATATTTCTTCTGCTCTTTACTATACGGAAAAAGGGCTCAGTCGTGTTTCTGACCTACTGGCCTTTCCCTCTTCTACTGTACAGAAGGATAAAAATGATTTACAATACCGTTATATGCGTTTATTAAGAAAAAAAGCTAAAGAAGCTTAATTCTAATTTAAAGTATAAAACAAAGGAGTCGTTATTACATGAGTTTTATGGCAAACATCAAGGGTAGAAAGGCCCTGTTAAAACATCAAAAAGGAGAAATTGAAGAAGCAAAAATTTTGTATAAGGAAGCTATTAACAGTGGTTGTAAACAACCTAACGTTTTCCTTTCTTACGCTATTTTGCTTTTAAAAAACGATGATTTTGAGCAAGCGAAACAAATTCTTGTAAAAGCCGAAAAGCTTCCTAAAGCTACAGCCGGTAACAAACAAGAGGTTCATATGTATTATGCAATTGCAGCTTTTAAGTTAGGCGACCTTGAAAAAGCTTTATCTTTACTGGAAAGACAGCATCAGCGCTCTCCCAGCGGCAACATTTACAGTGCTTTGGGCTGCATTTATATTGAAATCGGAAACATTGAAAAAGCCCTTCAAATTAACCAGGAAGCTTTAGACTATGATGAGGAAGATCCTATTTTTTTAGATAACATGGGTCAAACCTATTATCGTTTATTACAGGATAAAGCAAAGGCAAAGCCCTATTTTGAAAAAGCACTGAAAATTAAAGATAACCAATTAGATACTCTTTATTTTTTAGCACAATATGATATTGAAGAAAAAAACTACACCGATGCAAGAGAAAAGCTCCATAAAGCCTTTGATGGAAATTTTTCTCCTTTAAACTACACCACTAAAGAAAAAATTCAGGCCTCCTTAGATGCTATCTCTCTCCTTGAAAAAGAGTAGTTTTCTTTAAATCTATAAAGTTGACAAAGGCTCCTAACAAGGAGTATACTGTATTTATCCTTTGGGAAGATAAAGAACATGCCCCTTTTTTCTCTTTTAGAGATCAGGCAACTTGGTGAAATGCCTGGATGTAGAAAAAAGATTGGTACCATCTTTTGACCAAGGCGGAAGTTGTCCGTTATCGCAACATATTAAGTGGTTTATACAAGCAGGGTGGAACCGCGGAGATTCTCCGTCCCAGCAAGGGGCGGTTTTTTTTGTCTTTATTTATATAAAACAAGGAGTGGTTATTTTGAAAATTTTATTTAACGAACAAGTATATGAGCTTGAAAAGGGGTTAAACTCTCTGGAAATCCTAGAGATAATTGATCCT
>CAZEIB010000251.1:0-3268 GCA_964511785.1 uncultured Oscillospiraceae bacterium | reverse complement strand
AACTAAAAGCACTAAAGCTATTGAAGAAATAAAGAAAGGCAAAGAAAAAGAACTTAAAGTAGTTGAACTACTACTTAAAGGATTAGATGGATTAGATGGAGCTGTTAAGGGACTTGGGAAAGTACCAGGGGCAACTGGAGTAGCTGAAAAAATGGCTGAAGGATTGGCAAAACAGAGAGTGGCATTAGAAGGATTGGCTGAATCTAGTAATCAACTCATTGTAGGATTAACAGAGGTGGAAGAAGGATTAAAAGAGGCAGAAGAAGCTTCAGGACAATTGAGTTCAAATTTGGGTAAAGTCAATCAAGGTCAAAAGAATTTAGCAAATGGAATAGGACAATTGGCGGAAGGAACAAATAGTTTAACTGATGCTTCAAGTAAATTAGTTGAAGGTAGTAAAGGGCTTTCAGAAGGAGCAGCAGAATTACAAGAAGGATCTAGTAAAGCAAATGAAGGGACAGCTCAATTTGTTGAAGGTTCCAAAGCTCTTTCAGCAGGTTCAGAAAAGTTAACTAATGGACTTGGCCAATTAAATGCAGGTGCTGGAGAACTATATAATGGTAGTTTGGAATTAGCACAAGGAACTGAACAGTTAGCAAAAGGATCCTTAGAACTAAAAGATGGATCAAACAAATTAGCTGATGGAACAAGGGAATTTGATGAAAATATGAAAAAGTTCCATAACGAAGGTATAATGGAGATAAAAAATAGAGTTAATGAAAGTGACTTAGATATTGATTCTATTATAGAGACAAAAGATAGGCTAGTAGATCTATCTAAGGAATATAATAGTTTTACAGGACTTGGAGACAATATGGAAGGTAGTGTTAAATTTGTCATGAAGACTGAAGAGATAAAAGGCAAAGAAGAAAAAGAAACTATAAAAGTTGAAACAAAAGCTGAAGAAAAAAGTGGATTTATAGCTTGGGTAAAAGGGCTATTCAAAAAGAATAAATAGGTGGCAAGGGGACGTTTTGTTTTCCACCCCTTTAACCTCTCCCCCTTTCGCTTTAATTGCTGAGATGTTGGATAAAACAGAGGTTGAGTATCTAATTGAATAGATTGAAGATAAAATAGAAGTCAGTTGGGATTATTGTCCTAACTGACTTTTTTGTTTATTATTGTTCATCAATTCTAGGGGATAGTGGTGCATTTTCATTATCTAGTTGTTTTAAATCCTTTATTAAAAATCTTGCAGTAATAATTGATGCAATTAAATCTGATACTGGTCCAGCCATCCAAACTCCATTTAATTTAAATAGCCTAGGAAGTATTATTAGTGCAGGTATTAGTACTATTACTTGTCTTGAAAGACTTAATAACATAGCTTGCTTTGGTTTTCCTGTGGCTTGGAAATAGTTTGAACTGACTATTTGAAATCCAATAATAGGGAGCATGGATAAATAAACTCTCATTGCTTTAGAACCTACTTCAATAAGCTCTTTTTCATTTTTACCAAACAATCCAATTAACTTTGTAGGAATTGTTTGAGTTAATATAAATCCAATACTTGCAATTATTGTGGCAAATAGAATTGCTGATTTTAATGCACTTTTTACACGATCATAATTTTTTGCTCCATAATTATAGCTAACTACTGGAGCTATTCCTGAGGTGAATCCAAAAAACATTGCAGTAAATATAAACTGGAGGTAGAGTATCGCACTTATTGCGGCCACCCCTTTTTCTCCCACAAATGCCATCATTTGTAAGTTGAACAATGTGGTAGTAATGGCACTTGCCAGGTTGGAAACCATTTCCGAAGAACCATTTCCCATCGCCTTTAGAAATTCTTTGCCTCTCCAAACAGGCTTCCCAAAATGTATTAAGCTCTTCTTGTTAAAAAAGACTTTGAGAGGAATAAGGCCTCCGATAAACATTCCTGCAACTGATGCCAGTGCCGCACCGGTCATACTCATGTCAAGGACTCCCACAAATAGGAGGTCCAAAACTATGTTCGTAATTCCTGCTCCAACGGAAAGCCAAAGCCCCATTGACGGTTTATCTGCTGTAACTAAATAACTTTGAAACAGTACTTGCATAACCCAAATCGGGCCTGCCATAACCATTATTGTTCCGTATTCAACACAATAAGGGAGTAGCTCTTGATCTGCTCCGAGAAGTATATAAATTTGTTCGTCCCAAATAAGAAATAGCCCCGCCAAGACAATTATGGTCACAACATTTATTATAACTGTTAATGTCATGAAGCTGTTGGCTTCGTCGTTCTTTCCCTCGCCTAGCTTTTTACCTATAATCGCATTGCTTCCTGCGGCAAGCATAAATGCCAGCGCCATACATATATTAAGGACTGGGTAAACTATGTTGATTGCGGAAAGCCCTAAACTTCCTACAAAATTAGACACGACAATACCGTCTACTATACTGTACATTGATATGAAGATCATTCTTACCATTGTTGGTACAGTAAAAAGTAGCATAGTTTTCATGGTTATTTCTTTGTTATAAATTAAGTTTCCGTCCACAAAAAATCCTTTCAATACCGTGATTCTACTATTATGCCTTGAATACACCCAAAATTCAACCTCATATTTTGCATGCCATATGAAAAATAAATTGGGCAGCCCCTCGTTTTATAATTGCAAATCTAACAATTGTGCAATATAATTGTTTTGACAGTTGATTTTAACTCAAGGAGGTTTTATAAATGATTTATTTTAGAAGTGATTACAGTCAAGGTGCACATCCTAAGGTAATGGACGCGCTTATGGCTACAAACATGGAACATACCGACGGTTATGGAGATGATAAGTTTTCTTTAGAAACTGCTGATATGATCAGAGAAATGATAGGCAAACCTGACGCTCATATACATTTTATGGCCGGAGGTACTCCTACTAACACTATCACCATAGCTGCTACATTAAAACCTTACGAGGGGGTTATATCTCCTGACTCTGGGCATATATATGTACACGAAACTGGTTCAGTAGAAGCCATGGGTCATAGAGTGTTCGCTGCTCCTACAGAGGATGGCAAACTTCGCCCTGCTGATATAGAAAAGGTTCTTCTTCACCATGAAGATGAGCACACTGTAATTCCTAAGCTTGTTTATATTACTCATCCGACAGAAAACGGAGGCGTTTATACAAGAGCCGAACTAGAAGCATTGCACCTTTGTTGCAAGAAGCACGACCTTTACTTCTATGTAGATGGTGCGCGCCTTGGCACAGCACTTACTTGGCCGGGCAATGATGTTACCCTAAAAGATTTGGCTAACATGACTGACGCTTTCTATATAGGCGGC
>CAZEIB010000250.1:0-3320 GCA_964511785.1 uncultured Oscillospiraceae bacterium | reverse complement strand
ACCGCTGCCATCGCCCCTGCCGATTCGTGGCGCACTTGAATATATTGCACTTTGTCCCTTTCTTGATATAGGGCATCCATTAAGCCGTTTACAGAACTACCGGGAATGCCGTAAATATGCTTTACTTCCCAGCTATGTAGTACCTCCACTAAAGCTTTTCCTGCTGATATTTTCATAAACTTCTCTCCTTTTTAGGTTATGTAATTTTTCTTATAGGTAAATTGTGCCTTTTTTTCTTTCTTTCGTCAACTGTATTTTTATATAAAAGGCCATCTGGTCCTTCTTTTCTATTGATAAAAACTATCAATAGTGACAGTTTCTCGTTGTTTTTCTAGGTTTTCTTCCCATTTTATGACATTTTGTCTTTTTAAATTAACAAAATGTATGCTTTTTGATGTTATCCCTTGCATTCTTCTTCATCCTATTTTACAATGAATGTATCCATGGAAAAGTTCATAATCATTCTATTCCTTTTCGACTTTTTACATAGAGTAGGAGGATTTCTATGAAAAACCCTATCCAACGAAAAAATGCGGTGATTGCCCTTATTTTATCTTTGGTGCTTATTTTTGGCGGGGCTATTTGGGCTAAAAGTGCTCACACTTCAGGGGGAGAAGTTGCTATTAAAGACATTTCCTTTGTTACTGAAGACGGGGGCTTGCTCCGGGCCCTTTTATACCTGCCTAAAAGCGCTACCCCCACCAACCCTGCCCCTGCTATTGTATCCAGTCACGGGTATAATAACACTGCAGAAGTACAGGATATTAACACTGTAGAATTATCTCGACGAGGCTTTGTGGTCATCGCCATTGATGCCTATGGCCACGGCAGTTCCGAACTACCCGATTTAAATGTAAATGAAGGCATTGTTGCCGATATGGGTACTTATGCCGCCATGCAATATTTAAAAACCCTGCCCTATGTAGATGTTACCCGGGTAGGTATGATAGGCCACTCCATGGGGGCCACAGCCATACAAAAGGGTGCCCAAAGGGCCATTGAGGCGCAAAAGACCGACCCTAATGTGGTTGTACCTTTTGCCTTGTTACCTACTGCCAACTCCTTTGAAATTGTAGGAGAAGGCGACAGTGCTGTTTCACTTTTTGAAGGCTTCCCCATTAACCTTGGGGTGGTTTACGGCCAGTTTGACGAATGGGCTCCAGGTATGTGGGGGGTAGAAAAAGGAAGCGATATTAATACCACCATTAAAGCCAAAGCCACCATGGGTTTTGATTTGCCGGAATATGGTGTTTACTATGCCTATGGAGAAAATACCCCTTTAAACGAAAGCAGTGCCGTTGCCGCTGCAAAGGAAGGAAACCTTCGGGTTATCTTCCAGCCACCTCACACCCACCCTGTTATTCATTTTAACGCAGAGAGTGCTCAAAACGTTGTAGACTTTTTTGCCATTACCTTAAACGAAGGAAACACTGTTATCCCTTCCAATAATCATGCTTTCTTTTCCAAGCAAATGGGTACAGGTATTTCCATGATTGGTTACTTTGTTTTAATCGTTGCTCTAGGCTTATTTCTATTAACTACTCCCTTCTTTGCCTCTATCATTCGCCCTGAACCCAATGGTTTAACGGCTATTAACAAAGGCAGCGATTGGGTTCGTTACTGGGTCATCTTTATTATTGGCGCCTTGCCCGCTCCTTTGTTATACAACTGGTTGGTAGGTTACCCCATTAATATTGCTGCCCAGGGAAGGGCTGTTCCTATTATAATGAACGCCAGTAAAGTCTTCCCCTTGCCTGCGGTAAACGGTATTTTTTTACTGAATATTATTACCGCTGCCATTACCATGGTATTATACTTAATTGTATTCTTCGGTATTGCTAAAAAAGCAGGGGCAACCATTCAAAATACCGGTGTTTCCTTACCGGGCAAAGAAATCGCTAAAGCCGCTTTACTAGCTGTTACTGTATTTTTAGGCAGTTATTTAGCCATTGTACTTTGTGACTATTTCTTTAAAACCGATATGCGTTTCTTTACCATTAGCATAAAAACCCTAACCCCGGTAAAGTGGGGTATTTTCCTAAAGTATATGCCTAGTTTCCTCATATTCTTTGTAGTTTCCGCCATTAGTCAAAACACCTTTACCCGTATTAACAACAAAAAAGAATGGCTAAACATTATCTTAATCATTCTATCCAGTTTTGTTGGTTTACTGGTATTGCATCTGTTAGACTATGTATCCTTAATGAATACCGGCATTAAAATGTTTACCACTGTTCCCGGTCAAGGTACCACCGCTGCGTTGGCAGGGGTACTCCTTTGGGGCTTGTTGGTTATATTACCTATCGGGGCTGTTATTTCCCGTATTTTCTTTAAGAAAACCGGTTCTGTTTGGACAGGGGCTTTCATCAATGCCTTGGTGGTAACGTTATATGCCATTTCCAACACCGTTATTGCTGCCAGAATTTTCTGATCACGTCCATACTAAACCCTCTAAGCAAAAACTTAGAGGGTTTTTTATTCCACCCCAGTTTTTTATGGGAACAAATAAAATACGCCGTGGCCACTTTTTTCTATAAATTATTCTCAACCCCTTGTGTTTTTCTGCTAAGTTTTCGTCATATTTTTAACTATATTCAACCATTTTGTTTGTTGTTTGTTAAATATATACAATTTATTCCAAATTAACTTATATTAATTGACATTGTATCCTTCTGGTGCTACAATACTTTTATATTATTATTTCGTACCCAACAAATTCATACTATTTTTAAGGAGGATCTCTATGAAGAAAATTCTTGTGTTCACTATGGTTCTAATTCTTTCCTTAAGTGTTGCCTTAGGTGCCTTTGCAGGTGCAGAAGAAAACCTAAAAGCTGCCGAAGCTGCCGCTGCTATGACCTTGGAAGAATTGGTTGCCGCTGCTAAAGAAGAGGGAAAAGTCTTCTCTGTAGGTATGCCCGATGAATGGGCCAACTGGAAAGATTTATGGGCCTACATGAGAGATACCTACGGCATTGCCACCTCTGATACAGACATGTCCTCTGCTGAAGAGTTAGAACGTTTTGCCCTTGAAGGTAAAGCCGATGCCGACATTGGCGATATCGGTATTTCTATGACCACCGTTGCAGAAGAAAGAGATTTGCTACTCCCCTTTAAAACCAGCTCCTGGGATTCTATTCCTGATTATGCCAAACATCCCGATGGCAACTGGATTGAAGCTTACACCTGTACCACCGCTTTTATTGTTGATACCCAAAATGTACCCGGTACCCCTCCTGCCACTTGGAAAGAGTTGTTAGAGGGAGATTACCCTGTATGGATTGGCGACATTGAAAAAGCCGCCCAAGCCTATGTTGGGG
>CAZEIB010000249.1:0-3323 GCA_964511785.1 uncultured Oscillospiraceae bacterium | reverse complement strand
TGTATCTTGCAAAAAATAGCTTATAAGGTTTCTGCACGGGTTTGAATGGTGTGTTTAAAGTTAATTACTTGATGGTCGTATTCTTCCGCCATTAAAGGGGAAGTAATCATAAAATCGGCAGAGGCTTCGTTGCTGGCAATGGGAATATCATACACTTCTGCAATTCGTAAAAGGGCCCGTACATCAGGGTCGTGGGGCTGGGCAGTTAAAGGATCTGCAAAGAAAATCACAAAATCAATTTGCCCTTCCACAATTTTTGCACCAATTTGTTGGTCTCCTCCTAAAGGGCCGGAGTTATAACCTCTTACAGGTAGGCCTGTTCGGTCGGTAATCATACGGGCAGTGGTACCGGTACCGGATAGAAAGTGTAATTTTAATATTTCAATATGCTCGTTACACCAGTTAATTAAAGCTTCTTTTTTCCCATCGTGGGCAATTAAGGCAATGTTTTTTTGTTTTCCTATAGTTAAGGTAACATAAGGGCTATTCATCATATTCCTCCAATCTTATGCATCAAGCATAAAAGGCTTTAGCGCTTCTTTTAAAGCAGGGTTTTCTTGGTTTGGGGGAATGGAAAGGGTTAAGGGACGGGTTAAATCTAAACTTAAAATACCCATTAAAGATTTTGCATCTACAATATACCGTCCTGAAGTTAAATCGTAATTTCCGCCAAACTGTGCAATCACATATACAAAGTCTTTTACAGCTTCAATGGTAGGTAAAGAAAGGGTAATTTTATCCATATAAAGGCTCCTCTCTAAAGTTGAATTTTCATTACTTCTATTGTACGGGGGATAAAAGGAAATTGCAACAATAAAGTAAGGATGTAAATATGGAAAGAATAAAAAAAGCAAAAAGGGTTTTCTCTAAAAATGACAGAAAAAACAATAGAGAAAATAATAAATAAAAGGAAATAAGCTATAAAATGAAAGTTTAGTTTTATTTAGTACCTCGGTTTAAGTTTACCAAAAAATCCTGTACGTTGGTGACAAAAGTTTTTACAGCCAAACTTCCTCGATCTTTTAACTTTCCAACAGCAAATTCTGAAATATCCACAGTGTATAAATAAAGGGGACGTACCTGATGGTTGATTACCCTAAAAGAAGGGGTCATGTTTCCTGTAGCAATAGAATGAAGCTGGGTGGCTACACAAATAATGGTGGTGGCTTTCCGTACCAAGTTACGCATGGCATCTTGGGCTTTGTATACATTGGCATATACCTCAGGTAAAGGCCCGTCATCTCGTATAGAGCCTGCTAACACAAAAGGTACTTGGTTTTTGACACATTGGTAAATAATGCCGTTTTTTATTTTGTGTTTTTCAATAAATTGTGGAATAGATCCTGCACCACGAACCTTGTTTAAAATATCAATATGGTGGTAATGGCCATTTGCGTAAGAGGCTTGGGTATAAATATCCTGCCCTAAGGCGGTACGTAAAAGGGCCCCCTCTAAATCATGGGTGGCTAAGGCATTTCCTGCTAAAATACCGTTACAGTAACCCCTTTCAATAAGGGAAGACATAGCGTAGCGGCTGTCTGAATCAAAACTGGCGGCAGGGCCTAACACCCACAAAATATTGCCGTGAGCCTTTTCATGGTGGAGGAGCTCGTAAAGGTGGTCATAGTCATAAGAATAGGCGGTTTCTCTGGTACGGTTTTGCCTAAAAGCAAAAGCTTCTTTTTGGGAATCTTTATTTTCCTTAAACCCTTGGGTATGAACAAAAACCCCTTGGCTTCCCTCTTCCGTGCGGCCAACCACTACTTGATCTCCCCTTTGTACGTTTCTAAATTCTACAATAGAAAGGCCATTTTCAGGGGACAATACAGCCACACAATCCATACGACTGTCTTTTGCCAATAGCCATTCTCCCTTTACTTTATAATATTCAGGAAAAATGGTAGTAGCATGGTAGTTTTCAGGTACTACCCCATCTTTAGGTGCAGGAAGGGTTTGAATATTTGGAGCAGCTTGAAAAAAAGCTTCGGTAAAATCGGGAGCATGGTAAATAGGCAGGGAAAAAGCCATAAAATCACACCTTTGTAAAAAGAATAAAGTTAAATAGAAACACTTATAGTATAATATAAAAAGGCAAAAAACTCGAATGCCTTTACAAATGAAGCAAAGAAGGAATACTTGCTATAAAAAGGAGAAATTCAATGATTATTGTAACGGGCTTTGCCCCCTTTAATAAAGAAAAAACCAACCCCTCTTGGGAGGCTGTTGTCAAGATCCCCAATCAAATAGCAGGGGTTGAAATTCAAAAAATAGAATTGCCCGTAACGTATCAAGGAGCTTTTTCTTCTTTAAAGCAAATACTTGAAAAAAGCTCCCAATGCAAAGGGGTTCTTTGCGTAGGGCAGGCTATGGGGCGAAGTATGATTACCCCTGAAAGCATAGCTATTAACCGCATCTATGGGAGCATTGCCGATGAGCAGGGAGAAAACCCCTTCCATACCCCCATTGAAAAAGAAGGGCCTGCAGGCTATTTTTCTACCTTGCCGGTTTTATCCTTGGTGGAGGCTCTAAAGCAAAACCATATTCCTTCCCAGCTTTCTTACCATGCAGGCACATACGTATGCAATTATGTATTGTATAGCCTTTTACACTATATGGAAAAATCTCAAAGGGATTTGCCTAGTGGTTTTGTTCATGTGCCTATGTCTACCGATCAAGCCATAGAAAGTGGCAGTTCCCTGCCTTCTATGCCTCTTTCCCTAATCAGTAAAGGTTTAGAACTATGTATTATAGAAATAATCAAAAGTTTATCCTAAAAGCTTTTCAAAAAACAAAAATCCAGTATAATAGGTAGGCAGGTTGGGTGCGAAAGCATAACAAGGAAACAGGTGGAAAGCCTGTGGGAGTCCGTCGCCGTTAATTATGAATAAAGGTTTTTAAAAGGCCGTACTTTAACCCATTGAGCCAAGGCTTGAGAAGGGAAAAACCTGAAATAATCACCCGGAAGACTTACCCAATGTTTTTTAGCTGCGGAACCGGTAATAAAAAACCCTGTAAAACAATTTATTTTAAAGGAGAACCTTATGAAAAAACAAAGAAGAACCATGAATCGTAAATCCTTACTGCTGCTACTGGTACTGCTTACGGCAGTGGTAATGCTAGCAACAGGCTGTCAATCTAGCCCTAAAAAAGAGGAAATAAACCCTATCCCTACAGCTCCTCCTGTAGCAACGGAAATCCTTGAATCGGAAGAAAAACCACAGGAAGAAATAAAACAGGAAGAAGTAGAGGAGGAAGCTACAGAAGCCCCTATTATTATTGAAAAAGAAGTGGGAGAAGGAGCGGTTTCCTTTTCTTTCCAAGTG
>CAZEIB010000248.1:0-3343 GCA_964511785.1 uncultured Oscillospiraceae bacterium | reverse complement strand
ACATCATCAAGGGTTGCAGCTCCGTGATGAAGCCAGGTAATTTTTCCGCTAATTCCAAAAGGTACCATAATGCGGTGTTCTACAACGGCACTTTCTTGTACAATACCAATTACATTTCCTTCTTTAACAAGGTTTCCTTCTTTTTCCCTTGCTTCAAAAGCCCATTTTTTCTCTCTATCAAGGGAAGGTACTTCTACTCCACGGGTAATGCGATCGCCAAATTTATCGCGAATTACTGTTAAAGGTCTTTGAATCCCATCAAAAATAGATTCAATAAGCCCAGGCCCTAATTCCACAGAAAGCGGCATTCCTGTACTTTCAACTGGTTCTCCCGGGCCAAGCCCTGCGGTTTCTTCGTACACTTGAATAGAGGCTTTATCTCCCCTAAGTTCAATAACCTCGCCAACCAGTCGCTCTTTACTTACACGTACCACATCATACATCCGTACGTCAGCCATGTTTTCTGCCACAATCAAGGGGCCGGCAACTTTCACAATTTTCCCCTGCGCCATATTGATTACCCCTCTTTCTCTTTGTTGTTTTGTTGATCTTTAAATAAAATATCTGCACCAATGGCTTTTTCTACATTTTTTCTTACTTCTTTTAACCCCAACCCATCGGTACCCGTAGTACCTGGAATGGGAATAATGGTAATGTTAGGATCGCTGTAATACTTCCCCAAGGTTTCTGTACCAACGTTGGCGGCTGCCTCTGTAATAAACAGTACTCTGATTCCCTGTTGTACCAATTGATGAACCCCTAAGGCCACTTCACTGGCTGTTGTGGCATCAATTACTTCCATTCCCAATGCGCGAAAAGCCAAAACAGCATCTTTTTCGCCTACTACACCCATGCTATTGTTAGCCATAAATATCACGCATCCTCTCTCTTACCGCTTCTTGACTAAAGCCATTGGCTTTAGAGGACATAATCAGCCTTACCCCTGCTGCCTCTCTTTCAACAGCAATTAAATAACTTAAAAAGTTTTCAAAAGCCGTAGGGTCTTTTCTAAACGGTTCAAAAAAAGTAAGTAAATAATCATCTATTCTTTTTTCTACCATAGGCAAAAGGCTTTCATCTTGCAAGGCTTCATAAATACTATAAGCTACTTTTTCCCCATGAAGTTGTTTTATAGCATTAACCAAGGTTTCCGGCTTACTGAAAAAGCCTTCCCACTGCGCCTTTGTAAAACTGCCATAGGGGATGAAAACCTCTTTAAAAAAGTTTTCATCTTTTCCCATTTGTAGCGTCCGCATTAGCATTAATCCGTTTAGTAAATCTACCTTCGCAATAAAGTATTTTTCTACAGGTTTTTTAGCCTTTTTTGTGTTTTTACTCTTTAACCTGGTAAAAATCATTTGATACATGGTTTTATCCAGCATAGAATCTACTAAAAAGGGATTAAATTCTATTGCCAAGGCCACTTCTATTTCTTCAAGGTTTTTTTTCAAAATAGGATCAGCAATTTTTTTATAATTTCGTTCTGTAATACCATGTTCCAATATGTTTAGTGGAATAATTCCGTTTGTTGAAAGAAAGTCTGCCTTTCTTTTTAATTCACGGGCCTTTATCAACGTTTTTGCATTGTGAATATCGTAACGAAGTAAAAAACAATCTGTCACAGCTTCGTTAGGGGTGATTTTTTGAACTAAGGTATAAGCCTCATTCAAATATTCAATAGACAGTTTTTCTTCATCTGCCCCTTGTATATTTCCCCAACCTATTTCACTTAAAAGTTTTTTCGCTTCTTGATAATTTTTTGTCTGCAAAAGCCTTTCAAAGTCATTTTTTTTAAGGGCTTGTTGTGAAAGCATTTGTACCCTTGCTACAGCATAAGGAATACTTGCTTGTGGCATTTGCTTCCCCTCTCTTTCTTCATCCTGTTAGGAAAAGAGTATTTCTGCAACTGCAGCTTCCAAATCCATTCGCTGAGCAGATAAAATTGATTCTAACGTACAGTGAACCAATGTTCCCTCATCCTTTAACACAATGCCTGTTCCATTGGGATAAAGCTTCACCCCAAGACGCAATTGTCCGGGTTTTCCTTTTTCAACGCATAACTTGTTTGCCTTTGAAACAAAGCTTTCTTCAAACCAATCTTTTTGTCTTTCACCCAACAACAGGGTTTCATTCCCTTGGGCAGCTTCTACAACCAAGGTTATAAAAAAACTTTCCAACTGCTCTTTTGAATATTTCTGCATTTTTTCCAATGCTTTTTCAAAAGCTTCATCCATTATTTTTTGTTTTAATAAAAGCAGCTCTTTTCCCTGTTCCAGTTGAGCCATACGCAGCATCCGCTCTTCTAATGCTACTCCTTCTTCTTTAGCCTGCTTTAAGGTCTTTTCTTTATCTTGGGCAATTTTTTGGGTAGAGGCATCTTTAGCTGCTGTCATTTTTTCTTTTGCTTCTTTTAAAATTTCAGCAGCTTGTATTCTTGCTTCTTCCTCTATTTTTGCCACAATAACATCTGTGTTCATGGAGCAGCTCCTTATAATTTAATGGAGTTAACAACCAAGAAGGATACCAATAAGGCTAAAACAGCATAAGTTTCAACCATAACAGTCATGGTAATTCCTTTACCGGACATATCAGGTTTTTCACCGGTCATTAACATACTGGCCATGGAAACTCTGGCTTGTTTAATAGCTGAATAGTAACCAATGATTGCTACCGGTAAACAGCCTACAATAAAACCGATTCCTTGCATTAGAGATACATCTTTCATAGTACCTGCCAATACACCAGTGTTGATCAAAACGATAACTGCAATAAGAAAACCGTAAATGCCTTGAGTCGCAGGCAATAATTGTAATACTAATAATTTAGAGTTTACTTCAGGTTTTTCTGTAGATACCCCTGCAGCTGTTTCTCCTGCCATACCAACTCCTCGGCTAGATCCAATACCAGATAATACTACTGCAAATGCTGCACCAACCAAAGCTAAAACTTGACCAATTGACATAAGAGTTTTCCCCTTTCGTATTTGAAAATATTTATCTCGTAACATTACGCCGCTTTATTTGCTTCGTTAATGTTTACGTACCTAGTGTTTTCTACCAATGGTTTAAAAGGTCTTCCTCCATCTTCGTAGAATTTTCCAAAAAATTCGATATACTGTAGTCTACAAGAGTGAACATAGGCTCCTAATACATTAATTCCTGCATTAAACAAATGTCCTCCGCAAAACAGTACAGAGCCTAGTATAATACCAATAAATCCGGCACCAAATACCATACCAACCAGTTGGTTAATAACCATACCAATAACCCCAGTAGCCAATCCCATACCAAACAAGCGCATATAGCTTAATAAATCGCTTACCCAGCTTGTTACCCCATATAAA
>CAZEIB010000247.1:0-3363 GCA_964511785.1 uncultured Oscillospiraceae bacterium | reverse complement strand
TTGATTAAACTGAATAAGAAAGGTTATAACTGCGTAAACAATGACATCTGCTTTTTGCATCAGGGTAACATCTCCCGCACTAGCCTGGTACAGGTGTGGGTCAATGCCGAACCCCATGAGACCATTCACATTAACCCGTTCGCCTCCAATCACTTTGGATAAATCAGTTAGCATGGTAGTGGTAGCGACAACGTTCAATTTGTAATCTTTTGTAGAAGCTGTATTTGTTGTGGGAGATGAACAACCCACAAGCAGTAAGCATAAAATTAGAATCCCACCGAAAAAACTTCTGATTTTGTGATTCATAATCATTCCCTCCTAAATAATATAGTTGATATCATAAGCCATCCATCTACCCGCATAAATAATACGGACAGGGATTCCAAATACCTCCCGTAGATTTTAGAACTTATTAAACTTTGCCGTTTGATTCGTTAGTTATGGGAAGCATTGTTTCCCACGACTAATTTATGAATTTTAAGCATAAAGTGTTACAAATACATTGTATAAAGATTTGGCATAGGGGAGAGATATTTATGAATAAGCATATAAAAAGTGAATTTCATACTGTTCGAGGATACCAGTTGAAAAGGCAAAATGAGAGCGGACTCACGCCTGCTTTGGAAGATTATCTTGAGATGGCATATAGATTATGCCTGGAAGAAAATTATATACGCATTAATAAGCTTTCAGATAGTTTACATGTCAGGCCATCTTCTACGTCAAAGATGGTCTCAAGACTTGTGGAACTTGGATTTTTGGAATATGACAGTCTTGATAGAATCTTGTTGACTGAAGAGGGAAAAAGGACTGGAGCTTATCTGTTGGAACGTCATCATATTATGGAACGCTTTTTCACTTTGGTTGAAAGCTCTAATTCTTTGGAGGAAACAGAATTGGTTGAACATATGCTGTGTTCCTCTACTGTGTTAAAAATTCAAGCACTGTTGGAATTTTTCGCTCAAAATCCAGCTATCAGCCAACAGTTAAAATTATTTTTAAATACGGCTACTTTCCCTGAAGCTTAAGCGAATCAAAAATAGAAATGAAATCAGAACTATGATACAATAAAAGCGAAACGCTTGTTTTTAAGTGTATTTTCTGAGAAGGGAAAGAAAAAAGGATGAAAATAATACTATCAGATTTAGAAAGTAATGAATTGCAAAGATTGTTCCCTGGCTCATCCAATGAACTGATGATTATTTCAAAGGATGCTTTAATTCACCACTGCATAGGATGTTTTGGGTGTTGGATAAAAACACCTGCAGCCTGTGTAATACGTGATAAGTACGGAGATATGGGAGAGTATTTGTCAAAGTGCAAAGAACTTCTTATCGTCAGCGAATGCTGTTACGGTGGATTTAGTCCATTCGTAAAAAATGTACTGGATAGGAGCATTTCCTATATTCACCCTTATTTTATAATAAGAAATGGAGAAATGCACCATCGGAGAAGATATGATAATATCATACATATGGAGGTATGGTTTTACGGTAAAAATATAACCGAAGTAGAAAAGTTGACTGCTGAAAAACTGATGAAAGCAAATGCAATCAATTTTGATTCTGTGGTTAAAGGTGTTTCTTTTTATAACAACATTTGGGAAATGGAGGGACAATTGTTATGAAAATAGCACTAATAAATGGAAGTCCCAAAATCCGAGAATCTGCTTCTGCTTGTATTTTAAATGAGTTGAAAGCCTTTTTGGATAACACGAATCATATATTTTGCGAATATTCTTTCAGAAAGCCAGAATTGAATTCGAATGAAATAGAAAGTCTGGTAGAATGTGATATTCTTGTATTTGCCTTTCCTCTGTATGTGGATGGAATTCCATCTCATTTGCTAAATTGTATTATTCAATTAGAGACAGTTTTTTCTGTTTTAAAGGAAAAGAATATTCGTGTTTATTCTGTAATTAATTGTGGGTTTTATGAGGGACACCAAAATAAATGGGCAATTGAAATCATGAAGAATTGGTGTATAAAATCAGGACTTACATGGGGACAAGGGATTGGAATTGGAGCAGGGGGAATGCTTCCCATGGTAAAAAACGTTCCAATCGGATATGGACCAAAGAAAAATCTAGAGAAGGCATTAAAACAACTTGCAAACAATATTTTAGCGAGTACTTCGGATGAAACTTTATATATTACCGCTAATTTTCCAAGGATTTTGTATAAACTTGCCGCTGAAAAAGGATGGAGGCAGTCGATTAAAGCCAATGGGTTAAAAGGAAAAGATTTGTTTTTAAAAATTAATTAAATAGCAATTGACAAGAAACCACCTTTCAAGTATATTAGTAATTACTAAAAAGTTAGCTTTTGTATCGGAGGAATGTGTAGCTTGTGGATGCTGTGTAAAAGTATGTCCGCTAAAAGCAATTTCCATATACAAAGGAGTATACGCACAGGTGGATGAAAATAAATGTGTAGGATGTGGGAAGTGTGCTAATGTTTGTCCGGCACAAGTGATAAGGATTGGGGTTAGGGGGGATTTTCATGAAAAAGAAAAAGCCATGGCATGAATACTTATGGATTGCATCTTCAGTCTATCTGGGTCTAGGTTTTTTTAATATTTTATTTGCATGGTTAGGGCTAATTTGCTTTATCCTACCTCTTTTAATAGCTATAATAAAAGGAAATAAATCTTACTGTAATACTTATTGTGGACGAGGACAATTATTTGAACTCATAGGAGGCCGATTTGGAATTTCAAGAAAGAAAAATCCTCCGAGATTCTTGCGTAGCACCTGGTTTCGCTATGGCTTTTTGACCTTTTTTATGATAATGTTTTTTATGATGCTCTACTCAACCTATCTTGTTTTTTCAGGAGCAAGTTTACGAGAGGCAGTAACTCTTTTATGGGTGTTTAAGTTGCCTTGGAATTGGGTGAATACATCTTTTGTAGCTCCATGGGTAGCACAGTTTGCTTTTGGATTCTATAGCGTAATGCTTACCTCCACGGTATTGGGCTTACTAACCATGTTTTTATTTAAGCCACGTTCATGGTGTGTATACTGTCCAATGGGAACCATGACCCAAGGAATTTGTAAATATAAAACACGAAAGGAAGACGTATATGGAAGAAGAAGCGAAGAAGATAGCAGAACTACTTAAAGTTTTGGCAAATGAGAATAGACTGCTTATTTTGTGTGAATTAATGGAAGGACCTAAAACGGTAAGCAAGCTTGCTGAAAAGATTATTAACATTACCCAATCAGCACTTTCACAGCACTTAGGACTAATGAAGGCCCATGGTATTTTAGATTTTCAAAAAGTGGGGCAGAGTATTACTTATTCCATTGCTGATCACAGGGTAGAGGAGGTTATATCAGTACTGAAAAAACATTATTGTGTTAAG
>CAZEIB010000246.1:0-3366 GCA_964511785.1 uncultured Oscillospiraceae bacterium | reverse complement strand
GTTTGCACGTATTTTTGTCAGCGTTGGCAAAGACATACTCTTTTGCAATTTTTGGTTGCAACGTTGGCTGGTGCGAATTGCAAATGTGTATGGCTTTATAGTACATCTTCTACTAGTTTGTTCAATTCACTTTGTTCACTAGGATTTAAATCTCCCTTGGAATGTGCTGTTTTGGATATTCTGGCTATTCGTTTATGTTTTTCATTTGTTTTATCAAAATCAGGGATATTTATATGCTCTAGGATATGACTTGAAAAAAACCAAGAAATGTAAGATGTGACAAACTCATTTATTATTTGGCTATTTAGCACTCCGCATAAATAATGAGCTTCATCCTCACTTTTAAAATCAATCATCAAAAGATTGTGGTCTGGGATGATTAATTTTTTACCCAACTTTTTGTCATCTATAGAAGATACTACAGTAGAAATCATTCCACTTGCCAATGCTTTCCATACTACTTTATATGGAGAATAGGTGTACTCACCAATGTTGTACAGCCCATGTGTCGGTACATTTGCGTTTATTAGGTGTTTTTGATAAATACCCCTATCCTCAAGGAGTTTCGAAATTTTATCGTCAGTACTATAGAAAAACTTGTAAGCTTTTGGGTAATTAATTTTTAAATCATTGGTGGAAATACATTTTCCATTTTTATCATAAGGAACAATTGCATAATATTCAGGACTTGCCTGCCAACGCTTAACATCTTTTCCCCTTAATATTGGAAATAGCAAATTATTTTCAATTGGGACACTATATTGAAGTACACTTTTTCTTCCGATATCATGTTGATTTTCAAAAATTGATGTGTCTTTTTTTGAGGTTTTGCTTATGTTTCCCCAATATAGTCCATTAAGACTAAAGTCAACACCTTTTCTAGCTCTATAGTTTGAATTCCCAACAAGACCCTTTAATTTTTTAATATTTTTCTTTGTTGAGATTAACCATGATGAATTATCTTTTTTATCCTTGATTGGTTCAGCAACCAGTTGTTCCTGATTTAATAATGGTAGTATCGCATTTAAAGGTTGGTCTGATTGTACTTTTCCTCTATTTTTTTTATTCCATTTTACATATTCAACTGGGTATTTTGTTTTTGATCCTTTTTCAATCACATAAGTGGCAGGTTTGTTAGATGCACCAATGTCTGAAAATGGTTGAACTAAAGAAAAGTCATCAACTCTGGTGACATTAACATATTCTGTGTCTTTTATCTTAAATCTTCTAAATCCATCTCCACCACCTGATGCCTGAAGAAGATTTTGAGGCATAACAAATCCAAGTTTTCCTTTGTTCTTTAGATACTTGTCCATTACAACATAGGTCAGCAGTACACAAATATCATCATGAGCTGAACCAAGTCTAGCTTTTAATCCTTTATGCAAAAATATCTTATAATCATCCCAATATTTTTTAATGGAATTTCGATACTCTTCTGGGAGGCTTTGCCAATTAATCCATGGTGGATTTCCTATAATAAAGTCGAATTTTTCGAAGAAGCTAGGTGCGAAAATGTTTTTAATAATTTTTGCCCATATTCCATTTAAGCCTCTCTTTTGCAGATCTAAAAGTTCATCATAAAAGGTAAATATTAGCTCATTATCATCCTTAGATAAATTAAGATTTAGGTCTAAATATTTACTATTAAAATCTTTAGGTTCTAATTCAATATCTACACAATCTATAACTAGATTAAGAAAATCATTCAAGTTGTCTGTTTCTATTAATGAAACAGGGATTTTAAAAACCCCAACTTTTGTTGGTAGTGAATAATATGACTTGCTTTTACTCTTAAATTCTAAAGGAGCTAATAATGAATCACTTAGGTAAACAGGTATATCTATTCCGTTTTCATCAATTTCATTCAGGTATTCCGATAAGGCTATAATGTAATTTGTTTTTGCAGATATTACAGCCAAAGGATTCAAATCAATTCCTGTAACGCTATTGATAATTTTATTCAGGTGTTTGCTAGTATCAGAATTTTCAGTCTTTATTTTATTAATCGCAATCGCTAAAAATGTTCCCGACCCACAGGTTGGGTCGAGAAGTCGAACATTTTGAGAAAAATCAATTTCCATTTTTTCAATAAGAAATTCAGCAAGCCAATCAGGGGTGTAGTACTCACCAAGACTATGCCTTAACTTTTGAGGCAATAGATAATGGTAAATGTTTTTAATTAAGTCTTTTGCTTCTTTAGGTTCAAGGTTTAACGAACTAAAGTCATAGTCTTTTAGTTTTTTTACTAAGTTGGAAGTAACTAGGTTTATTTCATCATTCCAACAAAGCAAATACCAACTGAAAAAATCGCCCTCATTAAAATTGTTTATTCCCTCATATCTGAAGACTTCACCGTTTTCTAGCTTTGTGATGTCATGTTGTAGGTTATTAGAGTTTATTGCACTTAAAAAGCTATTGTCTCGATGTCTAAAATAAGTAAGGGTTTCAGCTCCTAATAATTTAATGAAAAGAGCATAATATGTATGAATAGCAAAAATTACCTTAGATAAGTCTACACCTTCATCCTTGATATTAAAGGTCTTTAAAAGTTCTTTAATTTCTATTTTTTTTGTATCGAAGTCATAACCACAAACCTCCCTGAACAAAATTTTCCATTGTTCATATAACAGATTTATTTTCCCGAAATCGTTTTGTATAAAATTCGAAAGAATTACCTTCAAGTCCTTTATAACATCAGTAGACACAATACTGAAATCTTGTATCAAATTATCGATTATCAAAGCTTTTCCTTGAATTCCAACTGAAAATAATCTTTGTAGAAATAATTTGAAACTATCTTTATTAACGGTAACAGGATTTTCTATATCCCATAAATTATTCCTTCTTCTAATAAAGATTATTTTATAACCGTCAAATACAACACCTAGGAAACGATTACTATTTTTTTTCTGTTTTTTTTCAATTCCTAAAATGTGTCTTTGAACCTGTTCAATTGCTTTTGAGTTCTTTTTAGAGTTATTGCTATTGTCTAGAAGATTAGGTGCTTTATACTCTAAAATTACTTCTCCGTATAAAGAGTCTATTCTCCCTTTGTATACACTATACTCATGTCGTTCTTCAGGGATACTTATTCCGTTTTCTTGACATATTAGGTCTATTAAAGAAGAAAAAGAAACTCGTAAATCTTCTTCACTTGAAATCTTGTTTCGTTTTGCAATGAATTCAGAGTAATATTTACCGTTTATACTGTTAATTAAAAGGTCTATTTTTTCAGCCATTATTTTAGTTCTGTTCTTTCAATTAATAATTCTTTGACTTCAATGTTTAAGATTTCTGCAATCTTGTATAAGTCTTCCAAACTCGGTTGTCTCACGTTACGAGCATATTCGTTAATCGTGTTGT
>CAZEIB010000245.1:0-3384 GCA_964511785.1 uncultured Oscillospiraceae bacterium | reverse complement strand
GTGCATCCATAGTCCGTGAAACTTTAAGATGTAGTGATCTCTTTCTTTCTTGCTCATAAAGCGATACCCGCAATTTCCTTTAGCTTGTTTCTTAGTCTCTGTACCTCCTCCCATGCTTCATCCCTTTCTTTTTCCGCTTTCATCTGTCCGTATGTCTTTTGTCCTTCACCGGCAAGCTCCTTTATTTTAGAGGTGGAGTATCTTGCCCCTGGAAGTTTAGGAAGTCGTTTAATCGTTCCCGTCTGTTCCATCCGAATTACTGACTGAAGCGAAACACCTAAGTAGTCAGCAACTTCTTTCTGTGTCATGGTCGCGCTCATTCGTTTACACTCCTTTCATATATGTATTTCCTGTTACTTAACCCGCTATTAACATTTGTTAATGGCTATTTAAATAAAAAGAGGCCTTAAATTGACACAATGTTCTTAACCACTTCTTCAGGGAAAGCTTTTTTCAAGCCACTTATAAACTTGTTTCCGGCTCTACGCTGGTCATTCAGGACATAATATATCATAACTACGTTAATCCCCATCTTTTTCGCTAAGGTTGTTTGGTTGTAATTGTAAACATCCATGGCCTTAAAAAGTTCATCTTTGTTAATGGTCATTGGTATCCTCCTTTCAAATTCATTCACATTTGTTAATGCCATGATTTGATATTAATACTGCCATTAACATTTGTCAACACTTTTGTTCACGATTTTTAAAAGGGCTAACATTTGTTAATGGTGATGGTGTATTATTTAAACACGAAGGGGTGAGGAAAATGAACATAGGAGAGTATATAAGAGAACTTAGAGAAAACAGAGGACTTAGTTTAAACATGTTAGCAATAAAGGCTGGAGTTTCGTCAGCCACCATTAGCTATATTGAAAACGGGAGAAACAAACCTAGCTTAAAGACGATTCAGTTATTGGCTGATGCATTAGGCGCAGACGTGTCGGACATGGTGTCAATCATGAATGGTAGTGATGAAAGCCCAGCAGAGTATAAACTAACAGACGTAATTGACGTTGAAGCTGTAAAGAAAATTCCGTTGGTTGGTTCTATAAGAGCTGGAGAGCCTATTTTAGCAACTGAAAACATTGAAAGCTATGTGATGGTTGACTCAATCGGGCTTTGTAGTAGCAAAGATTATTTTGCACTTAGAGTTAAAGGTGATTCGATGAACAAGTTGTTCCCTGAGGACACAATCCTTATAGTAGAGAAAACCAACGTTATAGAGAACGGACAGATTGGCGTAGTAGGAATTAATGGACAGGAGGCTACGGTTAAAAAAGTAACCTTTGCGGGAAGAAATATTGCTTTGATACCACAAAGTGATAACCCTGCACACATACCTCATGTATATGATATTGAAAGAGATGAAATTTATATACTAGGTAGAGTAGTCCAGGCGACTAAGTACTTCTAAGGAGGTAAAACAAATGGATATGAATTTGCTAGTCCGTAAAAAGAATAAGGGTTACCAGTACGTTATAAGCTACAAGGAAGGCCTTACATGGCGCCAAACTTCTAAGCAGGGTTTTGATACTAAAGGCGAGGCGAAGCGTGCTGGGCAAGCTCGTATGCGTGAATTAGAGGAGATTTCACCGATAACAAAAACAGACATGACTTTTAAGGATGTCGCTGAGCTTTTTATAAAAGATGGATACAAGACTTACAATACTCTCGAGGCCTACGGGACATACCTTAAAGCTTTTGAGCCCATACATGACGTCCCCATCTCCAAGCTATCATATAAGGATGTAATGCCTATAATTCGAGACCGAGAAAAGAAATTCAAGCACGGTGGCATTAAGCTATATGTAATATTTGGCTCTTCAGTATGTAGGTACGCGATCAAGAAATTAAAAATAGCAAGGGACAACCCGTTTGAGGATGTAGTCCTAAAAAAACCAATAGGGGGGAAAGAAGAAAGAAAAGTATTAACCCCAAGCGAGATTGACAGCTTACTAGAGCAGTTGAAAGGTGATGTTAAGTTAATTTGTGCATTTATCGCTTTATCGGGTCTGCGTATAAGTGAAGCTAGAGGATTAGTCAGAAGTAACATCGACCTAAAAGAAAATACTATAACGGTAGAATCTCAAATACATGACGAAGGAACTCGGGGACCCCTCAAGACATCAAATAGTTACAGAGTAATCCCCCTATCGCCAAAACTAGCAGCGATATATAAAAGCTATCCGGCTAAATTAAGTGGAGAGGTTTGCAAACCTTTGACCACACCGGCTATAAACTACCACTTAAAAAAATACGGGCTAAGCTCTCATAATTTAAGGCACTCGTTCGCTACAAACTGTATATCCGCCGGATTAGACTTTAAAACGGTCGCCTCTATACTTGGCAACACGGTGGAAATGGTCATGAATACTTATAGTCATGTGAATGTCGACATGGAAGATAAAGCAAGACAAATTATAGAAAGCCTTTAACCAGGCTTTTTTCATTTTTGACGTATTTTTGACGTTTGGATAAAAAAGCGTTTAGTATCAATGGCTTTTAACGGATTTTAACATATTCAATAAATAAGACAGTCCCTTTAACACAGAGGCCGCACTGATACGAAATTGAGCATTCAAGCCACTTTGAGCAACTTCACCCCTTACCACGATACTCCAGTATATGCCCGTAGTTTTTGACGTATTTTTGACGGCAAAAGAAAAAGACCCCTTAGGTGGGGTCTAATTCTATTTTACTTTCCAATCATGGCCGCAGTCTTGGCACAGGGCTCTCTTTTCATTTTTGGTCTTTGTTTTCTCGCTCCCTTTTTTAGGCCGAACGAATAGCCCATACATTCCCATGGTGCTTACTTGCATCGCCGCTCTGCCGATACTACGCGCACCTGAGGTCCCTTTATTTTTAGTTCTCTTGCCCGACTCCACCATCTGGACTGTACACGACTCACTTTTACACTTTGGACAGATCACAACTATACCCCCTAGAATTTTCTTTAATTATAGCATAAAAATAATTTTAAAAACTTTTGGACGGACGATGAGGAGTATGTGATGAGTGCAATTAAAAAAATGAAAATGTACTTTGACGACGGAAAACAATGGTATAAATAGAAAAAAGCCACCATAAATTGGTGGCTTAGCTTTTAAATTACCCGCTCTAGGCGGGTCCTAATCAATCGTCATCGCATTTCTGCAACTCTTACTGTATACATAGTATATCATTTCAATATTTTATTAGCAAAAAAATATTAGGAAATACATTATCAATACCCTTCATTTTTATTGTGTTGTGACTTGTCTAATAACACTATATATTGTGCTCATGTGCAGCGTGAGGATATCTTAACACGAAATTTTATAAAATTGATATATAAAAAAAAGGCCCTGGAGATTAATCCAAGGCCTTTAATAATTAATTCTCTTCT
>CAZEIB010000244.1:0-3415 GCA_964511785.1 uncultured Oscillospiraceae bacterium | reverse complement strand
TGTAACTGTCCCTTAGGAGGGGACTGTAATATCCATTTTACTACGGAGGCAAGAGGTTAATTGGTGGCTGAAAAAGCTCTTTTAGAAGGAAAATCCTTTAGCCTATCGAGGCATAGTGGCAAAGAGCTAAAAAATAATCAGCTTGATTAACCAAAAGTGATTATAGCATAAAAAACTTTATTTTACAATGAAGGTGTTTAAGGAGTATTGGTAACTCCGCCAGAATGGGAGATGTTTTTCCATCCGGAAGAAACAACAATTTCATCTTCCATGGTAACCCAACAGGCTTCAGTATTCTCTAAATTTTCTACAACCGCTAAGGCTTCTTCAATAGGAAGTATATAGAGCACTGTAGATAAAAAATCTGCTACGCCTGAGTGAGGAGTCACCACAGCAACTTGCTTGACTTGATTTGCAGGAAAGAGGGTGACAGGATCAATAATATGATGGTATTTTTTTCCATCAACTTCATAGTAACGCTGATAGTCACCACTTGTTACCACAGAAGTATGGTTAACATAAACACTGTCGATAATTTGTTCAGGGTCTAAAATGAATCCTGTTGGATCTTGTATGCCAACAGCCCAAGCTTTGCGTCCATCTTTAGGAGGTTCACCAGTTACAATATTACCACCGGCACTAATACTAAACGAACTTATTCCATAACTTGGCATGTTATCTGCCACAACTTGAGTAGCATAGCCTTTTGCAACAGCGCCAACATCCAGTTGAAGCTTTGAATCTTCAAAAAATACAGTAGAATCTTTCTTGTTAATAATTACTTTTGAAAAATCTGTATGCTGGTTGGCTTTTTCAAGGAGTTCCATTGTAGGAAGAGCCGCTTTAGCAGGGTTATTTGTGCCTTCTTCTCTATATTGATGCCATATTTCAAGTACCGATCCCAATGCAATGTTGGTAGTATTAGGAAAATTATTTTGCATGTCTTTGGCAAATAAAAGCAGATCCAATAGCTCTTTTTCAACTTTTATGGGTTCAATAGCTGCTTTTTTATTTAAAATATAAATATTATTAATTCCTTCATATTCATTATATTTATCATACAATTGATGAAGATGAACAAAGTCTTTTTGGGCGGCTTCAAAGGCGGCTTCCCACTTATCAACAGACGGGGCATAGGCAAGAATACGAACCCAAGTATCGAAAGTACCAAAAAAGCCATTATCATATCTTTTTTCTTGGGGCTTTTCAGCAAAAGCAAATAAGCCTAGAAGGAAGAGAAGTAAGAAAAAGATAGAAAGTAGAGTTGAGAATTTTTTCTTCATAAGTGCTCCTTTAAATCATTAACTAAAAGAGGTAGTAATAATACTACCTCTTTTATTATAACAAATTATTGAGCATTGGCAACTGCTTTTTCTAAAGCTAAAAAGTAGGTACCTACATCAATGGTGACGCTGGATTTCAAATCATCTGTAGCAGGTACTTGAGGATGATTGGCATCTTTTTCGTAAGTTTCAGTAGCTAATACCTCTTCTAAGGTTTTGCCGATACAATATTTTTCTAAAGCAGCCAGTTGTTCAAACATTTCTTTTCCAATACTGGAGGCAACAACCATGCCGTAGTCGGCACCTTTTTCTACCTTTGTAGGATAGTTAGCAGCTTTATCCTCAGTATTTTCAAGCCATTTTCCTTGAACATCATAAGAAATTTTATTTTGGGCAACATCAAATTTTACAGCAATCATTTTTCCTTCATCATCTAGTGTAACTGTAGCAATGGTAGTATTAATTGTAGCAGAACCGTTTTTTTCGCCATCGGCATCGTTGCCGGAAATTGTTGTAACAGAACCAAGACCAGTAGAAGCAAATGCACTAATAGCAATTAGTGTAAAGGATAATACCAACATTAGGGAGACGATTTTTTTCATAAAATTACCTCTTTATTATTATTTAGTTTAAAACCATAGCTATTATATAATAGAAATAGAAACTAATCAATAACTAAAATCAAATAATATATATTACTGATACAAGGTGTTTTATATTAATGAATGTAGCAAATTGAAAGGAAAGATATTTATGATAGTTATTGTATTACAATGCCTGGATTGGGATAAAAAAAACCAGGAAGATAGAGAGAGTCAACAAATACTTCAGGTTGCTTAAAGTCAATAAAGAAGCATATGCTATTAATAGAGGGGTTTTGGCACAAAGTGTTCACAATAGCATAGACAAATTGGGATTCTTTACTGGGTATTAAATATTGATTAAGGTATTGGTAAAAATCAGAGGAAAAATGTACTAATAATTGCCTTTGTACAGTATAGGAAATGCCTCTAAGATCAGCCTCAGAAAAAGGAAAATCTTTAGAAAAAAAACTTTCAATATCAGAACGGCTATCGTAATATTTAGGGCCGGCAATAAGCTGTTCTATTAAATAAGAAGGGTTTTTCGTTTCATAATAAGGAACGGGGCGGACTACTTTTGCTAAACGATTACTGTTTTTCAATGGAAAATATAAATCGGCATAACCTAATAAAAATGGCGTGAAATCACTTCTTTTTTGCAAGCCTTCAAGAAAAATTAATTCAGATACGTTGACATAGGGACTTTGAGGATTCAATTTTGTAATGGGGCTATCTTTCCCAATATGCACCTCTATAGCAACTACGTTAGGCAAAAAAGTGGTTAAGGTATAATTTAATGCAGCTAAAGTACTGGATAGGTTATTGTTGCTTTCGATAATAGCGCTATATAATTCTTCAGTAAAATGCAATACTACCTTTCTTCCTGCAGCACTTTGAATAGAGGAAACAGTTGGATTGGAAGATAAGAAAGAAATAAAATCAGGCATTTTGGGACTGTTCTCTAAATATACACTTCCTTTAGAGAGCTCCTCTAACAAGGTAGTTACTAATTGCTTGGGGCTTTGACCAGTAAAAGCAATATTTCGTACTTCAGGTAAAATACCAAGGCCAGGTTGTATGGGAAAATATAAAGTTACCGGCAAAGAAAGCCTTTTGTTTTCAATAGATTCATTTGATAAAATCTTTCTTGATTCTATTTTTTCCCATAGAGAAATTAAATCTAAATTAATATCTTCTTGTAAAGTTCCCATAGGTAGGGTGTCAGAAGTATCCAAGCCAATTTGCTTTCCAAGAACTAAAACATTTACATAAGAGATATCACTAAAAGAAGAAAGTGTGTTAGCAATAGCTTGGCTTACAATATAAAAGCTATTAGGATCAAGTTGTAATGCACTTTGGGTTAAATTAACAGTAGCTGTATCTCTGGAAATTTCAATAGGAAAATAATCGGAAAGGGCTAGCTCAACGGTTGGAGATAGAGGGCTGGAAAAATCGTTACCGGGGTGGGAAAGGAGCTTTCGGATAACACTTTCAGCGCCATGGCGATTAACAGGAAGAATGACTTCTTCAGAAACCACAATAAGCTTTGTA
>CAZEIB010000243.1:0-3420 GCA_964511785.1 uncultured Oscillospiraceae bacterium | reverse complement strand
CTACAGATAAAACCACCTATACTACTTGTGGTATATTATATAGTTTAGGTTTGCCCGGAACAGAAGAAAGATAGGGACAGTAGTAAAATGATGAGAAATCTAAATTTCCCCATTGTAAAAGAATTTGAAGTTGTGGCAGGAGATTATCAAAGTGCAGGAGAGGCTTCTGCCAATGTGAAAAAAATTTTAAGAGAACTAAACCTGTCATCAGCCATGCTTAGAAGAATTTCTGTGGCCAGCTATGAAGCAGAGCTTAATTTGGTGATTCATAGCCAGGGGGGAAAATTAAAAATTGTGGTAAATGAAGAGGAAATTACCCTTATTTCAGAAGATGTAGGTCCCGGAATTCCTAATGTAAAAGATGCTATGCGTTCGGGCTTTTCTACAGCTACAGATGAAGCTAGAGACATGGGGTTCGGTGCAGGAATGGGATTGCCCAATATGCAAAAAAACGCCTCTAAGTTTGAAATAACCAGTGATTCCCAAAAAGGCACCTGTGTAACCATGCATTTTATGTTAACCTCATCGGATTTTGACTTATCAACTTAATGGCATTTAGGGGAGAGAAAGTAAAATGAATATAAATACCTTTGCTGATTTAATACAAGGAACTTTCGCTTTTCAGATAAAAGACGCTGAAAAGATTGAGTGGGGGTATGTTTCGGATTTATTAAGCCTGGTTATGGCCAACGGAAAAAAAGGAACAGCTTGGATAACGGTTCAAAACCACTTAAATGTAATTGCTGTGGCTGCTCTTTTGGAAATGGCCTGTATTGTACTGGTAGAAGGGATTACCCTTGATGAGGGGGTAAAAGAAAAAGCAGAGGAAGAAAAGATTCCTGTGATTTATACGAAACTATCGGCTTATGATGTTTGTGTTTTAATGGGAAAAGCTCAAATACAAGGGGTAAAGTGAATGAGAAAGTATGTTGATTTACATATTCATTCTTGTCTTTCGCCTTGTGCTGATGATGATATGACCCCTTACAATATCTGTGCAATGGCTCAACTAAAACAACTAGATGCTATTGCGATTACTGATCATAATAGTACATTAAATCTGCCGTCTGCAAAAGCAGCAGCAGATTTTTTTCAATTAGAGCTTATTCCCGGAATAGAAATAACCACAAAGGAAGAAGTACATGTGTTAGGCTATTTTGATTCAATAGATAAGGCTATGGCCTTTGGTGAAGTGATTCAAAATGCTTTGCCCAAAATGAAAAATAATCCTTTGTATTTTGGAAAACAGTTGATTTATAATGAACAACATGAGCAGATTAAAGAAGAAGAAGGGCTATTGATGGGAGCTGCGGATATATCCTTACAGGAGGTGGTGAAGCTAATAGAAACGTATGAAGGAATTTATGTACCTGCACATATTAACCGTGGTGGATATGGAATACTGCAAACTTTTGGATTTTTACCGAAGAATATTTTTTTTCCTATTGTGGAAGTAGACCCTCATTTAACCATTTCTCCAAAGGTTATTCATCAGAAAAAAGTTCTTTATAATTCTGATGCTCATCAGCTAGGAAATATTTTAGAAAGGATTTTTTATTTAGAGATGGAAACTTGGCAAAACAGAAAAGTCATAGAGTTTTTAAAAAGAGATTTCAAGAAGAATTAAAGGAAAGTTATTCATACAAAAGTATTTTCTTTTCCTTGAAAGTGTGATAAAATATAAACGATCTTTGGTTTTCCAAAGAATAAAGGAGGGCGTTTTTGTGACAGACATGCAAAAGTACGAAGAATTACAAGCCGCAATAAAACGACATAAAGGAGAACCGGGGGCTTTAATGCCTGTATTACAAGAAGCTCAGGGGATATTTGGTTACGTACCAATGGATGTACAGGAAATTATTGCAGATGGACTGGATACTACATTAAGCGATGTTTATGGAGTGGCTACCTTTTATTCTCAGTTTTCCCTAAAACCAAGAGGAAAATACATTATTGGTGTATGTATGGGAACGGCCTGTTATGTAAAAGGGGCTCAACAAGTATTAGATAAATTAGCAGAAGAACTTAATGTACCTGTAGGAGAAACAACAGAAGACGGCTTATTTACCTTAGAGGCTACACGTTGTTTAGGTGCTTGTGGATTAGCACCGGTAATAATGATTAATGATGAGGTGTACGGCAGATTAAGCCCTGATGATATTCCGGATATTGTTAATAAATACAAAAAACAAAATGCGTGATATATCTTTACACTTATTAGACATTGTTCAAAACAGTGTTGTGGCCGGAGCTACGTTGGTAACGATCGAAATAAGTTTTACTGAAATAAATTTGTTAGAAATACAAATTACTGATAATGGCAGCGGTATGAGTGAAGAAATGATAAAAGGAGTTAAAAACCCTTTTATTACAACAAGAACTACCCGTGGAGTAGGCCTTGGAATTCCACTGTTATATCAAAATGCTAAAAGAACGGAAGGAAACTTGAAGGTAGACAGTACTTTAGGTGAGGGAACAACAATTTCAGTTGTTTTTCATCAAAATCATATTGATTGTATCCCTTTAGGGAATATAGGGCAGACTATAGCAACCTTTTGTGCCTGTTATCCAAAGGAATGTGATTTTCTACTGAAGTATAAGAAAGAGAAAAAAGATTTTGTCTTTGATACAAGAGAAGTAAAAGATGTTCTGGAAGGGGTACCTCTTAATACCCCTGATGTGCTTATCTGGGTTGAAAAATCCATTGAAGAAGAATTAAAAGAATAGAGGCAAAGGAGTAGTAAATATGAAATCGTTAGCTGAACTACAAGCCATTAGAGAAAAAACCTTATCGCAAGTACGCTTACGCAAAGAAGATCAAACAAAAGCCCGGGTAGTAGTGGGTATGGCTACTTGCGGTATTGCCGCAGGAGCAAGACCTGTGATGATGGCCTTTGTGGAGGAACTGAAAAAACGTGGTATGGATGATGTTACAGTAACACAAACAGGTTGTGTAGGTTTATGTAAGTTTGAGCCTATGGTAGATGTGTATGTACCCGATCAGGAAAAGAGTACCTATGTGAACATTACCCCTGATATGGTAGGAAAAATTGTTTTAGAACATTTGGTAAACGGTCAACCTGTTAAAGAATATTTAATTGGGGCACAGGACTAAAATTAAGGTAAGGGATAAGGAGGATGGTTATGGAACTGTACCGTTCCCATGTGTTAGTGTGTGGAGGAACCGGGTGTACTTCTTCGGGAGCTAATAACCTGGTAAGTGGTTTTGAAAAAGGAATAGAAGAAAAAGGTTTAAGTAACGAAATAAAGGTCATTCGCACAGGGTGTTTTGGATTATGCGAAGCAGGCCCAGTGGTTATTGTTTACCCAGAAGGAACTTTCTACTCACAAGTACAAGAAATTGACGTAGAAGAAATTATTGAAGAACATTTATTAAAAGGCCGTAGAGTAGACCGCTTG
>CAZEIB010000242.1:0-3434 GCA_964511785.1 uncultured Oscillospiraceae bacterium | reverse complement strand
ACAAGAGAAGAAGCAAGAAAGCATAAGGTTTATTATCTTTGTTACTACACGACTGATTATATAGATGGACAAACTCGGGATAAGGTTGTAATAATTGATTTTCAGAAGTATCAAGAGTATGAAGACTGGGAAGATGCTGGTGAACCCTCTGTTGGAAATATACTCTCACCGGGTTATAACAAACCAAAGAAACAATCTAAAATCAAAGGTCATGATAAATTTGATCTCCAAAAAAGCATCTCAAAAGAAGAGCTAAATGCATTGGCAACAGATTTGCATAATGTCTTGTGGGGTGGTGGCGGAACTACCGACAGTGAAATATTTTATTCTCTTGTAAATATAATATTAGCTAAGATTCAAGATGAAAGTGAAAGAGAAGAGGGCGAAAGTTATCATTTCCAAGTTAATGCTTATGGTGATAATATTGAAAGCCCAGATAAAGTTTTTGATCGTATCAATGAACTTTATAAAAAAGCTTTAAATCAAAAGCTTAATGTCAAAGATGAAAAATTATTATCAGATGCTCGCATAATTGATAGAAATAAATTCCCGCTCAACAAGCTAATTTACACAGTACAATCGTTAGAAAATTACTCGTTCGTTGAAGGACGTAGTTACTTAGATAACAAAGATATTCTTGGCGAATTCTTTGAGCGGATTACAAGAGAAGGATTTAAACAAAATAAGGGACAGTTTTTTACTCCCACACAAATTGTTAAATTTCTCTGTTATGCATTGAAAATTGATGAATTAGCAATAGAAAAACTAAATGAATGGGGGAAACTTCCATACATTATTGATCCTTCAGTTGGAAGTGGAACTTTCCTTATCGAAGCAATGAAAATAATAACAAAAGAGGTCAAATACAAGCAAAAAGATAGGGTGAAAAACAGCTTTCAAGTTAATGGTTGGTTTGAAGAACATTTTATGCCTAATTATAAAGAAAACCGGTGGGCTAAAGAATATTTATATGGTTCTGATATCAATTTTGATTTAGGTACAGCATCAAAGGTAAATATGATTTTGCATGGTGATGGAGCTTCTAATATATTTGTGCAGGATGGGCTAAAGCCGTTTAATGAATATAAGAAAAATGATATTGATAAAAATGTTCTACAAGTTCAAGAACCCGACCCACTTTACTCTAATAAAGAGGTTAATAATGCTTTTGATGTAGTAATAAGTAATCCTCCTTTTAGTGTGAACCTTGATACAGAAACAAAAAAAACATTAGAAAGAAGCTTTTTATTCGGCAATAAGAAAAACAGCGAAAACTTATTTATTGAGCGTTGGTATCAATTATTAAAAGAAGGTGGGAGATTAGGTGTTGTACTACCTGAAAGCGTTTTTGATACTACTGAGAATAAGTACATCCGATTATTTTTGTTTAAATATTTTGAAATTAAAGCTGTTGTTAGTTTACCCCAATTAACATTTGAACCCTATACTTCAACAAAAACGAGCTTGTTATTTGCTCGGAAAAAATCACAAAATGAAATAACCGAATGGAATAAAAAATGGGAAATTTACAGTAAAGAATGGGCTAATTTAAAGACACGTGTTGAGAATTATATAAAAGTATTTTTGGAAAGTAAAGATAAAGAAAAATATCCTTCAATCAAAGATCATACAGAGAAAGAAATCAGATTAAACATCGAGAGATATTTGAAGTTTTATATTGGTTCAGATGATAAAAACCTAGATATTAAAGATCTTTTAATATTTTACAAAGACGAGATCAATGAAGCTGGGAAAATTGATAAAGATCTAGTAGATCAATTTGGATATATTAATGTATGGTGGGTTTTCGCAGAAGTGTCTAAAGAGATCAATTATAAGATTTTTATGGCTGAAGCCTCAAATATAGGTTACAAAAGAACCAAGAGAGGTGAAAGGCCAATGCCAAACGATTTATATGATGAAGAAGTGGCTCCTCTGTTTATTTCAAAAGAAGCAATTTTAGAAGAGTATGATGATAAAATTCAAATTCATATATCGGCAAGAGAAGAATTGGAAAGTAAAATTCAAAATGTGGATGCTAAGAATAATAAGACTACTGAGAAAAGAGTTAATAAATGGAAGGAAGAGCTGGCTTGGAACATAGAAATAATCAAACAGTTAGAGAATGAAAAGAAAGATGTTGAATTAATAATTAATACTTATTATTCGAAAAATAAAAACAAACAATGGAGATTAAAGGATGAATATTATGATAGATTAGATGAAACCTTATTGAGTCATTTTAAAAATGGATTACTTTTTGAATATGCCTCAACAGATACCTTGCTTAGAAAGGACCATGTCGTAAATATTTTAGACCAGTTTAGAAAGGAGATAGTATGGTGATTAAAAAACTAAATTTTACGGACTTTGCTATTGATCCTAAATTGGGAATAAAAGATTACTCGTCAATTCATTTTAATAATGGTGTGCCATTAAAACTATTTCTTACTAATAAAAATGTTGAAACTGATATTAAGTCAGGTCGAACTCCGTCTAAATTTAATGAGGATTATTGGAATGGTGAGTATAATTTCTTGACAATGCAAGATGTAGATACCGCAACTTTTGAAGTTGATGAAACAGCCGAAAAGATTACTGATTATGCAATTGAAGAGGAAAAAACACTTTATCTAGCACCTGAAAATGCACTCATGATTTCTAATGCGATGACAGTTGGAATGGCATTTACTTCATTAAGTCCAATTTATATTAATCAAAATGTTTTTCACATAGATATTGATGAGAAAATGCTTAATAAAACTTTTATAAAGTGGTATTTTAATTTAATATTTCGTCCAAATTTCGAAAAAGTATTTGTTTCAAAATATTATTCGAAAGGGGAATATGGTAGATTAAAAATCCCAAACATAAATATTGAAAAACAAAATATAATAGCCAATAAAATTATACCTATTGAGCAAAAAATCCGAATGTTAAAACTTCAAATTAAAGAACCCTTGGCAGTTATAAATGAGGTTTTTTCAGAAATTTATGGATATAGCGATACCCTGTGGTTGGAAGTTGGAAAAGGGATGACCGCAGGTACTCAAAAAAATTATAGTAAAACATCAGATTGGTATGAAGTGAAGAACATAGATATATCTAGCGGCGCAAATTTACGTTTTTCTACTCGCTTTCATAAGCCAATAATTAAAAATATTAATGATATTCTATTATCCAAACCGTTTATCAAGATTGCTGAAATAGTAACTGCTGAAATAAAAAGGGGCGTACAACCAAAACCTGATGAAAACGGAGATGTTTATGTGATAAAGACTGGACAATTAAAAAATTCATTCATTGATATTACAGAAGCTGATAAAGTAACAATAGAGTTTTTTAATGCAAAGACAACAGCCCAAGTCCAACAAGATGATGTCTTGATAGCTTCAACTGGCAAAGTATCATTAGGAAAAGTTGATGTGTATGAA
>CAZEIB010000241.1:1953-3502 GCA_964511785.1 uncultured Oscillospiraceae bacterium | reverse complement strand
GATGTACATGGCTCTATGGTTCTGGTGTCGCTGTTGGCCCGGTAACAACGGTTGGTGTCGGTTCGGGGGTGGCAGTAGGCGGATTTTGCAAATTCTCTTCGCAAATTTTCAGGATCTCGTTGGCATTGAAGACAGCGTTTTCATTATCTGCCACGCCTGTCATCAGCGTATTGGCGATTGTAACTGCCTGGTTACAGCTATTAATGCGAGCCAACGCCAAGCCATAACGACTATAAGTTTCGATTGTATCCTGTGCATATGAAAGCGGAATCCCTTCCACTACGACGCCGTCCGAATTTGCCCCTCCTCGAACAGCCAGGTCAAGGTATTCAGCCGCCTGATTATATTGACCTTTTCGATAATAAAGCGTTCCAAGATTAGCGTAGAGGATCGGATCGCTGGGGCCATCCCGTAAGGCAGCCGTCCCATATTGAATACCTTTTTCCCATTCACCCAACATACTATAAATGCGTGAAATAAAGAGGTTTGGGTTTGGGTCGGTTGGATTTAACGAATAAGCTTTCGTAAAGTTAAAAACTGCCTGATCCAATTCTTGCGTATTGATTTGGTTTCGCCCTAAGGCAATGTAAACCCGCGCGATGTTGGGGTTGAGACTAACCGCGGTTTCAAATTCGTCAACAGCTTCTTCGTAGTTACCGGTGATTTCAAGAATGTAACCGCGTGCCCAATGGGCTTCGAGCAAGTTTGGCTCGAGAGCAAGGGCTGTTCGCGATTCTTCGCGTGCTCTGTCGATTGTGCCAATTTCGTCCATACCGGCTTCAACCCGCATACCTAAAATATAAGCATAAATAGCATGCGCCAGACCGGAGTTCATATCCAGCTCGATTGCTTTTTGCAAGTCTGCCTCACCCGCCAGATATTCCTGTTGAAAACCCTTTGACCAACCTAGTAAAGCAAAAGCGGTCGAATTAGTATTATCGAGCAAGATGGCATTTTGAGCGTTTACCTGTGCTTGTTCAAGCTGATTAATATAAATCTGCAATCGCGCAATTTTGAGATAGTTCTGTATATTGGTCGGGTTGGCATTAATCGCGCCTTGATAAACCTCAACCGCCTGAAGATACTTGCCCTCATTAGAGAGCTGATCCGCCTCTTCAATGTAAGATAGAGGATCACGGGTGGCTGTTGGGGTCGGAACGAAAAGCGGATTCATCACCGGTACAACCACGATATTGAAATATAGTAAAAGCCCAATTCCAGCAACAAGAAAGAATATCAACCAGCCATTCGGCTTATGACGCTTCTTATTGAGGGAGAGCTTGCTTCCTTTAAGATACATGTTTTTATATTATCACTTTTTTGAGATTGGCGGAAGTCCTAGGTAGTAGCTCTGTTATTCTCATTATGGTCCTGTCCTCATCCATCATAAGAATGTTAGTGAAACCGCACCCGAGCCCGCATCTAATACAATAATGTTGATTTTATTAGTTATACATCGGTAGGGGAGGGTTCGGAACGTGAGCGGTTTGATATTGCCCAACCAGGAAAACCCATCCAATGGATCATTTTCGTAGGGATAGCGCCTGCG
>CAZEIB010000241.1:1558-1943 GCA_964511785.1 uncultured Oscillospiraceae bacterium | reverse complement strand
TTATTGAATGCTCACGATTGGGTCCTCCCCCTACCCTTGTATATATCTCACGATTTTTTCATATTGAGAACTGCTGTAGCAGTTGTAAGTGGATATCATCTCCTAAAATGATAGAGGATAGCAGCCACGTAATAAACACGCCGGCTTTACTTACAAAGCCGGCGTTCTTCTTTCAAAACCAGGAATGAGATTAAAATCTACTTCCGTCCTATTCATGTCTAAGAGCTTCAACCGGTTCCATATTGGCAGCTTTTTGCGCCGGATACCAGCCAAAGAAGAGCCCAACCAGCGTCGAAAACAATGTCGCCAGCAATACCGTTTGGGTCTCCACGACCGGCACCAATGGTACACCAGACCTTGCTGCATAACCTCCGATAATGAGTGA
>CAZEIB010000241.1:1226-1548 GCA_964511785.1 uncultured Oscillospiraceae bacterium | reverse complement strand
AATACCGCCAATCATGCTCAAAAGCCCCGATTCTGTTAGGAATTGAATCATAATATCCACCTTTCGGGCACCGAGAGCTTTCCGCAAACCGATTTCGCTCGTTCTTTCGGTAACTGTTACAAGCATAATGTTCATAATCCCAATTCCACCAACCAAAAGCGAAATGCCGGCAATTCCGGAGAGCAAAACTGTCAAAATACCAGTAACTTGACCTGCAATATCGGCGACATCTTCCTGATTTGTCAGCATGAAATCATTCTCTTGCCTGGGGGTAAGGCGATGCGTATCGCGCAATATTTGTTGTGCTTCTTCAATTGCCAAC
>CAZEIB010000241.1:0-1216 GCA_964511785.1 uncultured Oscillospiraceae bacterium | reverse complement strand
ATGCACCGAATTCGGTACACTTTGCCGCACGATTCGCATTTGCATTGTCGTAATCGGCATATATCCTTGCAAATCAGGATTGTTGAATTGGGTACCACCCTTGGCTTTCGTTACACCAATCACACGATAAGGGGAATTGTTAATCCGGATCTGATTACCAACAACACCAGTGCTTCTTCCGAACAGTTTTTCTGCCAATTCAGGCCCAATCACAACCACCGGAGAGCGCGAATCGATATCCGCCTGACTAATATAAGCACCTTCCTCAATCTCCAATCCGGAGATGTCTAAATACTCTGGAAAACTGCCGGTAAAAGAAGTTTTTACATTAGTATCGCTGGAAACGACTTCCGTTTGCGCCGACATCACCGGTGTAGCCCGCAGGATGTGGGGGGCACGAATGCGGTTTGAAAGTGCATCAACATCATTAGTCGTCAGAGGTTTGGGATTCGTGACGTCGCCCGAACTGTTGGGCATCACATAGATTGTGTTCGTTCCAATCGACTCAATTGAGCCCAAAATGCTTTGCTGCGCACCGGAACCAATCGAGAGCATCCCAATCACCGAACCAACCCCAATCACAATCCCCAAAACGGTCAGGAAGGAGCGGGTTTTGTTCCCAAAAATACTTGCCAAGGCTTCTTTGACAACTCTAAAAAAGCGCATCATTCCAATCCTCCTTCTACTATCTTACCGTCAAAAAGGCGGATGATGCGTTGCGCCTGGCTGGCAACACCAGGGTCATGGGTAACTATAACGATCGTTGTGCCCTTTTCGCGGTTAAGCTTGATCAGCAAATCCATCACTTCTTGTCCGGCAATAGAATCGAGGTTGCCAGTTGGTTCGTCTGCCAAAATGATGGCAGGGTGATTGACCAAGGCACGGGCAATAGCCACACGTTGTTGCTGTCCACCGGAAAGTTCGTTTGGTTTGTGGTTCATGCGATCTTCCAAGCCGACCAGTTTTAGCATTTCTTTGGCGCGTCCAGTCATATCATCCGAGTTGTCGCTATATCGCATTGGCAGTTCTACATTTTCAATCGCATTGGCACGAGCTAACAAATTATATTTCTGAAAGATAAAGCCAATCTTGCGATTTCTGGCAGTAGCCAGTTCATCATCGACCAGGGATGAAACCAGAAGTCCATCGAGGTGATATTCACCGCTGGTGGGTGAATCGAGGCAACCGACCATATTCATCAGCGTCGATTTACCCG
>CAZEIB010000240.1:0-3516 GCA_964511785.1 uncultured Oscillospiraceae bacterium | reverse complement strand
GTACAGTCAATGTTTTTTTCTCTAACTGGCCCTTATTACAATGCAGTACGGTTAGTTTTTGCCCATTGTATCTTGACCCAACAGGAATGCTTACCGTTACACCGTCACCCTGATAGCCGGTGGCTGAAATATCATACAGTGCCAGCAAGGCGCCTGCTTCTTTCTTTGCCCTAATGGTGTCGCAGGCAGCACAGGTTCCTTTAGGGTGAAGGGCATCTTTTTGTACGGTTAGTTTCCCGTCAAAAGCAAACCATGCAGTAACAGCTATGCCTGTACTTGTATCTGTTAAGGTTTCTTGTTTGTAAATAACCTCCCACTTGGCATATAAGGTTTTATCTCCCGTGGTACCTATATCCAGTTTTTCTATTGGGTTTATAAAGCCTTCTTCACTGTACCAGCCTGCAAAGGTGTAATGCTCCCTTGTGGGGGCTTTTAACACAACCTCATCTTCTATGGTATAGGTGGCAGGGTTATCTCTATTATTAATACCTTCCTTCAATTCATAGGTATGGAGTATTCAAAATAAGAGTAGTTTAAAAGCTCTATTCCCATTTTTGTTTGTGTTTTATCCACCAAAACTTAAAAGGAATATTCTTGATTTAAAAAGGTTTTTTATAGCTTTATTTTCCTTTTTATTTTTTGTATTTCCTTTGGTAAATCTTCATGCTTTATGTTTTTAGGTACGCAGGTGCTTCCCTCGGCCAATGCAGTATCATAAAACCAACACTTATATTTAAGCATATCTAATGTTTCTTTTAGCAATTCAATTTGCTCTTCAACATATGCTTTTCTTTCGTAGAACATATCTCGTCTTTTTTCAATTGTAGGATTTCCTTCAACATACCAGTCTATAAATGTTTTGATCTTTTTTATAGGCATACCAGATTTTTTCAAACATTCAATCATTTGAATCCACTCAAAATCCTTTTCACCAAACAAACGAACACCATTTACACTGCGTTCTACAAAAGGCAGTAACCCTTCTCTGTCATAATAGCGTAAAGTATAAGGGGTTAGTCCCATTTTGACTGCTGCTTCTCCAATTGTGTAAATCATAATTTCCTCCAAAAAAGTTATTTGCCAAGCTGCTTGACTTATAGTTAAGTCTAAGTAGTAAGATAATAGTATCATTGCTTTTTTTATTTGTCAAAAACAGCATAACCTATGATAGCACACAAAAAGGAGACTGATTATGAAAACAAGAGCTTTAGGAAAAAGCGGATTAAAAACATCGGAAATAGGCTTTGGTTGCATGGGGCTAAACTATCACCGAGGCCCTGCAAAGGATAGGAGGGAAATGATTGCAGTCATTCATGCTGCAATTGATATGGGAATAGCGATGCTGGATACCGCAGAAGTTTATGGCCCATATACCAATGAAGAATTGGTCGGAGATGCACTGATTGGGTGCCGAACCAAGGTACAACTTGCAACAAAAGGAGGATATAAAATTGGTGCTCCGAGTGGCGAGCTGGACAGTAGTCCGAAATCCATCCGTAAATCTTTAGAAGGTTCTTTAAAACGGTTGAAAACAGACTACATTGACCTTTATTATATCCATCGTGTTGATTCTAGTGTTCCGATTGAGGAAGTTGCCTTTACAATGCAAAAGTTTAAGCAAGAAGGAAAAATCAAGCACTGGGGCCTTTCAGAAGCTAGTGAAAAAACAATTCGCAAAGCCCATGTAGTTGAACCATTAGCAGCAATTCAAAATGAATATTCCATGTGGTGGAGAACAGCAGAAACAACGATATACCCAGTGCTGGAAGAGCTGGGTATTGGGTTGGTGGCTTACAGTCCTCTTGGGCGCGGTTTTTTAACTGGGAAATTAGACAAAAATAGCTCCTTTAGCATAAACGACAATCGGGCAGAATTACCAAGATTTACAAAAGAGGCTATGGAAGCCAATCAGATGATTGTTGATTACATGGAACGGTTGGCTATTAAAAAGCAGGCTACCCCTGCGCAAATTGCATTGGCATGGATTCTGGCACAGAAACCATGGATTGTCCCAATCCCAGGAACCACAAAAATTGAGCGTCTCTATGAAAATATCGCTTCTGCTCAAATTGTTTTCTCCGAAAACGAGGTTCAAGAAATAAATAGTGCTTTAAGCAAAATGCATATTGTTGGCGATAGGTATCCCGCTTACCAACAAGAGAAAACCGGACGATAGGAGAGTTCCTTTTATATTATGCAGCACAAGGAGTGTACTGTTTTTTTCTGACCCTTTTGACAAATCTACAAAAAAGCACATTTCTTACTGTCATAAAAGAAATGTGCTTTTAAAATACTACTCTACCCTTCACTGATTCTAGCTTTTGAAGTTGCTTTTCTCGTTTTTGTGGCTTTTTCCTTCTCCTTACCTAAGTTTTGCACTACATCAATCAGCAATGAGGAGATTGTAACTGTAATTAAAGAGTAGGCCATTCTTCCTAGGGGGATATAGGTTAAAGACAAGAGAAGAACAGAAATGTCAATAGCCAAGTAAGCAACGGATATATGGCATTTTGTTATTTTGGATATGGTTAAAGCCAAGGCATCGTCCCCCGAGCCTGCACCACCTTGGCGTATCACCAGCCCACAGTCTATTCCGATAAACAGGCCACCTATTAAAGCTGCCAATAATGGTTGCCCTGACAAATCAGGAAACATGGGGGGAAAGCTTTTCCACAGACGAAAAAAACCGGCTAAACCTATTGTAGCTACTGCTGAATATTTTAGGAATCCTTTGCCTAAAAAACGAAAAGCAACAGCATAGGATAGAAAATCCAACACAGGAGAAATGATAGAAGAAGGAAGCCCTGTTCAATGGTTAATGAGCAATATAAGCCCCAGGACTCCTCCTTCGGTAATGCCCGTTTGGTGATGAATGTTGTATACCCCAAAGGAGCTGATTGCTGTGCCTAATAATAAAGTGAATACCACCTTTTCAGGGAAATGTATCTGTACTTTCTATACCCACCTGGGTAAGTTTTTGCGCGGAAACAATGTAACCAACCTTTCTTTTGCCTTTGTCATTTTGCAGGTTTTCTTTTTACCTGCAAGGTGGTTGCGCCAACAGTAATACCTCCGGGGGATAGTATCTTGCTATCCTCATATCTATACGTATAAACCTTGGAATAGTCCCAAGGTCAAGGATTTTTCTATAATTTTTCTGTTAACAAAAAAAGTCCGTTGCTTAAGGGAAACAACTTTTCTTTTATTTTTTACCATAAAGCGCCAAGGCATTTCTTTCCAAGGAGAAGGCACATAGTCTATCCCCACCCTTGGTCGTTGTATGATTTCATAGGATTTTTTCTCTCTCTTCCAGCCAAATTCCTTGACTGGGTATTAACAGGCTACCATTAAAAGAACTGGAAAAAGAATATGTCCATTACTTGTCTATTGCGACCCCTTGTCGGAATGGAAGATTAGACCGCTGCTTCCATGGCAGCTAAAGGCTCGCTTTAAGGACTCTGCTACCATCTCTTTTCGCATATTATCTTCTATAGATAGACCAACAATGGTGCCATC
>CAZEIB010000239.1:0-3524 GCA_964511785.1 uncultured Oscillospiraceae bacterium | reverse complement strand
GAAAGTGATTTTACAAAATTTAGTGTACACTATCCTATCATATGGACAACCATGTAAGGGACAAGAAAGGTTATCCATGATTTGGTTATGTTTTATGACCGCCACAGATCACAATATATATATAAACTGACCCCTATAGAATTTGGAAGTCAGTTTTGATAATTGTTTTTTTTACTGTCCTTTTTACTTGACACACTACATGAGTGGCGTTCGTTGTTATTATTGAAAGGTTATAAGCATTTCAACTTCTACAGCGGCATTACCGGGAAGAGCCGAAACACCCACGGCAGACCGCGCACAAGCTCCTATTTCTTCACCGAAAATAGAGATTAATAAGCTTGAGGCACCATTAGCTACTTGAGGATGATCATAAAAATCAGAATCCGCTGCTACAAATACAGTTAACTTTACAATACTTGTAATACATTTTAAATCACCAAGATGGGCCTTTACAGTAGACAACAAATTAAGTACACAGTTCTCAGCTGCTTTTTGTCCTTCTTGAATGGTTAGGTTTGTGCCTACTTTACCATAATAACTGTCTTCACCAATATGGGGAAGATGACCGGAAGAAAATAAAAAAGAATCTCCAAATTCTTTACATCCTAAATAAAGACCGGCTTTTGATGGAGGGGGAGGTAAGGTAATCCCCAGTTCTTTCAAGGTGTTATCAATGTTTTTCATCATCATGCTCCTAAATAAAATTATAAACCCATTTCTTCTTTAACTTGACGGAAACTTTCTACTACTTCATTAATCTGCTCTTTTGTGTAGCTGGAGGACATTTGAGTGCGTATACGAGCCCTTCCTTGAGGGACCACAGGGTAATAAAAGCCAACCACATAAACTCCTTTTTTCAGCATGCGGTCAGCAAACTCACCGGCAATTTTAGCATCATAAAACATGATTGGAACAATTGGATGATCTCCAGGCAAAAGGTCAAAACCCAAATTTTCCATTTTTGACCTAAAGTATTTAGTGTTATCAAATAATTTTTCTCTAAAGGACAGATCTTTTGTAAGAATTTCCAATACTTTTAAAGAAGCAGCAGCTAGTGCAGGGGTAAGGGTATTAGAAAACAGATAGGGCCTTGATTGCTGGCGGAGTAAAGAAATAACTTCTTTTCGGCCGCTGGTATAACCACCACTGGCTCCTCCCATAGCCTTTCCTAAAGTGCCGGTAATAATATCCACTCTATCCATTACTCCACAATATTCATGGGTACCACGGCCGGTTTCACCCATAAAACCTACAGCATGGCTATCATCAACCATCACTAGGGCGTCATACTTGTCAGCTAAATCACAAATAGTTTTTAAATTCGCAGTATAACCATCCATAGAAAAAATACCGTCAGTAGCAATAAGACGAATTCTGGCTCCTTGGGCTTCTTTCAGTTTTTCTTCCAAATCAAACATGTCATTGTTTTTATAGCGATATCGTGCAGCTTTGCAAAGACGAACCCCATCAATAATACTTGCATGGTTTAGTTCATCGCTAATAATGGCATCCTCTTTTGAAAGCAAGGTTTCAAACAAACCTGTATTGGCATCAAAACAAGAGGAATAGAGGATGGTATCTTCCATACCTAAAAAGGCGCTTAGGGCATGTTCTAAATCTTTATGAACTTGCTGGGTGCCACAAATAAAACGCACAGAAGACAAACCAAAACCCCAATGATCTAAACCATTTTTGGCAGCATCAATGAGCTGTTGATTGTTGCATAAGCCAAGGTAGTTGTTGGCACATAAATTAAATACATGATTTTTTTCTGTGGTGTTAATTAAAGAAGATTGCATGGATGTAATAATCCGTTCGTTTTTATAAAGAGATTGGTTTTTAATTTCCTCAACCCGCTCTTTAAAGATGTTAAGTGCTGGTTTCATATATATACCTCCAAAAATTATTTCCAAAAACTTTGCCAATCCAATATGACTTTACCGGCTTTTCCTTCATTCATAATAGAAAAACCTTTTTCGTAATCTTGAATATCCATATGGTGGGTGATAATGCTATGAATGTCAAGACCGCTTTCCAACATGGCACTCATTTTATACCAGGTTTCAAACATTTCTCGTCCATAAATTCCCTTAAGCTCTAACCCTTTAAAAATTACATGGTTCCAATCAATAACAGTACCAGGTTGTATAAAACCTAAAATAGCAATTTTGCCACGGTTTACCATATTTTCAAGCATACTGTTAAAGGCAGATGAAGCACCGGACATCTCAAGGCCTACATCAAATCCTTCTTTCATGCCAAGTTCTTTCATAACACTGGGAAGATCTTCCTCTAAAGGATTAAAAGTGCGGGTAACCCCCATAGGTTTTGCCATTTCCAATCGATAGGGATTAATATCACTAATGACAATGTTTCGCGCACCTACATGGCGACAAATGGCAGCAGCCATAATTCCAATAGGGCCTGCTCCTGTAATGAGTACGTCTTCTCCAACAAGGTCAAAACTAAGGGCTGTATGTACAGCGTTTCCCAACGGATCAAAGCAGGCAGCCGTATCATCATCAATTTGAGGGCTAACTCTCCAAACATTTTGATAGGGAAGGGATAAATACTCTGCAAAGGCCCCATCTCGATTAACCCCTACACCTAAAGTGTTTGGGCAGTTATGAAGACGACCGGCTAAACAGTTTCTGCAACTGCCACAAACAATATGGCCTTCACCAGAAACTCTTTCGCCAATTTGAAAACCTTTTACATGAGAACCTACCTGAACAATTTCGCCAACATACTCATGGCCTGCAATAAGAGGAGGGTGGATAGTTTTTTCGGCCCAAGGATCCCAATTATAAATATGTAAATCAGTACCGCAAATGGCAGTTTTTTTAATACGAATTAGCACGTCTTCGTCACCAACAATGGGCATTGGAACCTCTTTTAAGGTTAACCCTGTGGTAGCTGTTTCTTTTACTAGCGCTTTCATGTTGTAGCTCCTTTAAAGTTATTTGGTAGGAACGGGGATAGGGGCAGGTGAGGGGGTTATATAATATGGAGGAATAGGAGTATCCATTTCTTTAGCATAACGAACATCAGGGCTTTCATATAAAATGGTAAGGGTTCGTTGCCCGGCAATGCCATCACCGGAAAGGCCATTGCGCTTTTGAAAAGCCAGAACTGCGTTTTTAGTTCCTTGACCAAAACGTCCATCCAGCTTTCCTTTATAATAACCAAGTTCTTGTAAACGCATTTGCATATCTTTAACCTTATCTCCTTTATTTTTAAATTGTAAGGTTTTGTAAGACATATTAGGGGTGATAGTGGGTTTTGGTACAGGAGTAGGGCTAGGTGTGGGAGTAGGAGTAGGTGTAGGAGTAGGTGTGGGAGTAGGTGTAGGAGTAGGTGTGGGAGTAGGTGTGGGAGTAGGTGTAGGTGTGGGAGTAGGAGTAGGTGTGGGAGTAGGAGTAGGTGTGGGAGTAGGTGTAGGTGTAGGACTAGGAGTAGGTGAAGGTGAAGGACTCGGTGTAAGACTATCGGTTGGGGGTAAATCGGTTGAAGAAGTAAAAACT
>CAZEIB010000238.1:0-3545 GCA_964511785.1 uncultured Oscillospiraceae bacterium | reverse complement strand
ACGGGGGCGCACCAATATGCGGTCGAATTCTCCATTGCTGATAAGGGTGGGAAAGGTATCAAAGCCCCTAAAAAAGGCTTCTCCAAGGGCAAAGGCCATAAGAATAGTGGCAAAGCATAAAAGGACTTGGGGAAAAGTGAATCCTTCTATTTGATGAAAGCGGTTAAACATAAACCATACCCCAAGGAGAGAGGAAAAAGAAAATAAAAACTGACCCAGAGCTGTGAAGAAAAAAGAAAGCTTATGTTCCATAGCACTTTTAAAGTGAATGGCAAGGTATTTACCGTATAACTTCATGATTTATCCTCCTTGTACAACAACTTTGGTTAAAGCGTTTTTCATAAACCATTGACCTAAAAAAATAAGGGCTACCAGCCAAAACCCTTGAAGTAGAAGGCTATGGTAAGCCTCTACCCCAGCTATATGACCGGAATAGATCCGTAGAGGTGCATTTTGCATAGAATAAAAGGGTAAAAAGGTGATTACTTTTTGGAGGTTTTCCGGGAAAAAAGGAAGGGGAATAATGGCGCCGGACAAAAAATCTACAATGGAAGCTGTTAAAATACGAATACCCATGGAAGAGATGGTATAAAAGGTGGAAATATAAACCAGCATAGAAAAAGCCACCACCACCCCTAAGGCTAAAACCATGGAAAGGAGAAATAAAAGAAAGTGGCCAACACTTGGGGGAAGGGCAAGGTTAAAAGGTGGGGGGAGGAAGAAAGCCACAATGAGAACAGGAAAACACCGTAAAAAAGCTTTAGCCGAGCGGTTGGCAATAGATTGAAAAAACCAGCGATGGTATAAATGTAAAGGCCGTGCCAGCTCATAGGCAATGTTTCCTGTGGAAATGGCTTCCAGTATTTCTCTTTCATAAAACCAAACCATAAACAAGGCTAAAAAAGCTTGTTGAAGCCAAAGATAGGTAACGGTTTGAGATAAAGACATGGGAAAAGCTTTGGGGTTACCTTTATAAAAGGCCATAAAAGCCAAAATTTCCATAAAGCCCCATACAAATTGGGTAGCCAGCCCTGCCAAAGCGGCAGAACGATACTGAAGGGTATTGGCAAAGCGAATACGAAAAATGGAAAGGTATTTTTTCATATGTCATACTCCTTATATAGGTCGAAGACCAACTCTTCGGCAGTAATATCTTTAATGGTTAAATCCTTCACTTCTACTTGGGAAGAAATATGAGAGATAACAGTAGAAAGGCTTTGTTGTTGAGGGGATAGTTTGAAAACCAGCTCTCCTAAAGTGTTTTGAATAGGGGTAATCCCTTGAGGAAGGGTTGGGGGAGGGCCCTGATAGGAAAAATGGAGGGTTTTTCCCTGAGAAGAGCGGTTTTTTAATTCTTCCAAACTGCCGTCTAACAAAATTTGCCCTTTACCAATCAATAAAATCCGCTGGGTTAAGGCTTCAATATCCTGCATATCGTGGGTGGTTAAAATCACCGTGGTACCTTGGCGGCGGTTTAGTTGCTGAATAAATTCTCTTACGGCAATTTTAGATACGGCATCAAGGCCAATGGTAGGTTCATCTAAAAACAATATATCGGGGCTGTGGAGTAAGCTGGCTGCCAGCTCGCAGCGCATACGCTGGCCTAAACTTAAGTTTCGGGTTGGGGTTTTTAAGATTTCCCCAAGGGATAATAAATCTGTTAATTCTTTTAAATTTTGCTGATATTTTTTCTCCTTAACGGCATAAATATCTCGTATTAATTCAAAAGAATCAATCACCGGTACATCCCACCATAATTGACTGCGTTGGCCAAATACCACCCCGATACGGGCGGTATGTTTAATACGCTCTTTCCAAGGGGTAAGGCCGTTTACCAAACACTGCCCTTCATCGGGGGTTAAAATACCACAAAGAATTTTAATGGTGGTACTTTTCCCTGCACCGTTGGGGCCAATGTAGCCTACCATTTGCCCTTTAGGAATGTGAAAGGAAACATTTTTTAAGGCTTCAATGGTTTGGGTTTCTTTTTTGAAAAGGGCTTTAGCTGCATTTAAAAAGCCCCCTTCCCGTTTTTGCACAGTAAAGGTTTTAGAAATATTTGTAAGGGTAATCATCATTTCCTCCTTAAAATAAGTAGGCAAGGACAGAGAGTAGGTATGGGTTTTTAGGGAGCAGAAAAAAGCCTTTTTCTTTAAAAAAGGGGAAAAGAAAAGAAGGCAGCTAACAAATAAATACCGACTACCCATAACCTAAGGGTCTTTGCATGTATGGGGTACTGTGCGTCACCTATCATAAAGGAGAGAGGCCACATGCTATGAAATTATTGCCCCTAAAAAGGGAAAGGAAATATAATATACTGCTTTTATTTAAGGTTGTCAATAGAAAAGCCCTGTCTTTTTTTTAAAAAAAGACAGGGCTGGATAATAGTGGAAATATTACATTTTAGGACCATGGTTTTCAATGATATTTTGGTGTTTTTCCAATAATTTTTCTCCCTTAGGAGTAATTTGGTAAGCCCGCAGAGAAAACAGAGGGGCAAGGGTTTCTTCGGGGAAGTTTTCTTTAATACGGCTTAGCAGGGCCTCTTTTTTTCCTACTTGAGAAAGGCCTTTGGTTAAAAGAATTTTTTTAAGCCTTGGAATAGACAGGTGAGGTAAGGAATTAGTGGCAGATAGCATCAGGGCATAGCCTAAAGATTGGAGGTTTTCAAGGCTTTTAGGGGCATAAATGCCGTACTTATATTCAAAATACTGGGGGAAAATACTTTGGTTGGTTAAAGTGTTTAAAGATACCCGCCAAAGCATAATTACATCTCCCGATAAAATACCTTCTTCAAGGGGGGTCATTTGCTTTTTTTCTACCTTGGCATAAGGGTAGTTTTCCGGGTTTTCCTCCCAGTCGCTAAGGTTTCTTTCAGGGGAAATATAGGGGTGAACGGGGTAATATTCATAAAAAGGGTGAGTTTGGGTTTTCATAACAAGGCTCCTTTTAAATGGTAAAAAGAATAGGAAACAGGGCTGACATTTAGATTGAGAAGAATTTTTTACTAGGCTTTGTTAGAGGAAAAAGCTAAAAGCTGAGGAACAATTAGCAATATCCCTAAAGCCAGTAGGGTAAAAAGAATATCCCAAAAATCAAAGGGGCGGTTAGATAAAAAATGGGCTGCAGTTTTGTATAAAAGGGCGCAAAAACCTACTGTTGCACAAATGCAATTGTGAGTTTTTAAACTGTAGGTTTTATGTAAAAGCCTTTGAATAAAGGCCTTACCAAGGGCAACTACCCCAAAGGCGGTATATAGGTTAGGCAGGCTGTTGATGATGGTTAAAAACACCCCTGCAGGAACAAAAGTATGGTTACGAATATAGGTAACCCCTGCCCAAAGAAAAAGGGATGAAAAACCCAGATCTTCAACAAAGGACCATTTTTTAAAAGAAAAAGATTTTTTCATAAAACCTCCACAGCAATTGTGATATTGTTGATGATGGGATTAGAACACCTTTAGTATACTTTATCTTTCGATAGAAAAGAGAAAAAGCCTTTTTGAAAAAAGAGAAGAAAAAAACCACAAAAAAAGAAAACTGTGG
>CAZEIB010000237.1:0-3559 GCA_964511785.1 uncultured Oscillospiraceae bacterium | reverse complement strand
GCACTCAAGCCAGGCAACCCTGCAGCACCTTCCAACTTGCGCTTACTGCTGCTTCCTTCCGGATCTGACAGGGTTCACACCATGGAATCGCACAGGACCCAACCATCATTGTACATTCGGCTATATAAGTATACTGTACTTTAATTAATAATGCAAGAAATTGAATCCATTCACAGAATCATTATGTATTTCTTGTACGAATAGCCTGAATATTGGAAAACTCAGAAAGATCGCTTACAATATCTGTATAGGTAGCCTTTCCCTGCATATCCAATGTATATACATTAGTATACACATTTACTGTTCCTAAGCTATCTACATGAAAGTCTACGTCTATCACTTTTATATTGTTTTCAGAAAAATATTTATTAATAAAATTTAAAGTATCTACCCGCTTCACAAAACGTACTTCCACTTTTTTAATAGAATTTACTCGCACCATGCGCTGTAAGAAGGTTAGAGTAATAATAACAACAAAGCAGGCTGCTATTGCCAAAGCATAATAACCCATTCCCACCACCAACCCTAAACAACCTGCATTCCATAAGGAAGCTGCTGTTGTAAGGCCGGCTATTTTTTTGCTGGACATAAAAATGGTACCTGCACCTAAAAAACCAATACCGCTAACAACCTGGGCTGTCATTCTACCTACGTTAATAGCTACACCGGTAGTTCCTTCAAGGGCCATGTTGGTTCTTAATACATCGGCGGTTAAATAGGTTTCCAGTATGGCAATTAAAGCTGCACCCACACATACCAATACGTGGGTACGCATGCCGGCAGGCCTGTTTTTTCGTTCCCTTTCAATTCCTATTATACAACCTAAAACTACTGCTAGTACAAGGCGGAGCGTTGCTTCCCACCACTGCATTTACCTTCCTCCTTTTATTATTAAATTTTGAATTCCATAAATTTCTTGAGCATTTTTTGTAGTTACTTTTCCTATTTCTTCAATAGAGCATTTTTTAATTTCCGCAATTTTTTCAGCTACATAAAACACATGAGCCGGTTCATTTCTCCGTCCTCTTTTAGGTTCCGGGGATAGATAAGGGCTGTCTGTTTCAATCAGTAAGTGCTCTAAGGGAATATTTTCTGCTACTCGCTGCACTTTAGGGGCATTTTTAAAGGTAACAGTCCCCCCCAAGGCAATATAAAAACCTAGTTTTATATACTCCTGAGCACTTTCCCAGCTTCCTGTAAAGCAATGTATAATTCCCTTAGGTAATTGGCTTTTTCGTTCTTTTAACAACTCAAGCATAGGCCCGTGTGCATCTCTTACATGAAAAACAACAGGCTTGTCAAGATTATAAGCCAATTTTAATTGTTTTAAAAACACTTCAATTTGGCTTTCTTTAGGAGAATGATTATAGTAATAGTCCAAGCCAATTTCTCCTAAGGCTACTACTTTAGGCTCAAACAACCATTTCTTTAAGGTTTCAAGGTCTTCTTCCTTAAAAGTTTTCGCTTCATGGGGATGAATCCCTACTGCTGAATAAATTTCAGATACCTGTTGGGAAAGTTCTTTACTGCGCATAGAAGTTTCCATATCCGACCCTATGCAAACACACCCTACTACCTGCTGATTTTCCATTCGCCTAAGTACATCTTTACGGTCTTCATCAAAACGAGGATCATCTATGTGGCAATGACTGTCAAACAACATTAAGCTCATTAACTTATTTCAGCTCCATCTGCAATTTCTCCATCTACAGTAAGCACCCGTAATTCCTCATCCCCATCTGTAGCTGCAGATAAAATCATCCCTTGGGAAATTTCCCCTCTAATTTTAGCAGGTTTTAAATTAGCTAACAATACAACTTGTTTGCCAATCAATTCCTCCGGCTTATAAAACTGGGCAATTCCGCTTACAACTTGCCTTTCTTCATCGCCTAAAGAAAGAATAAACTTTAGCAATTTATCGCTTTTTTCCACTTTTTCACAGCTTACTACCCTTGCCACCCTTAATTGAAGATTATCAAATTCATTAATGGAAATTTCCTTGGGTTTTTCTAATTCAGCTGAAGTTTTACTGTGTTTTTCTTCTTTTTTGTTTTTAGCTTTTTCAGGCTTTTTTTCTGTTGCTTTTTCCTCTATATTGAAAAATTCCAGTTCTTTTTTGATATCAATTCTAGGAAAGATGGCTTCCCCTTTTTTTACTTTAATATCTCCTTGAAGCTTTCCAAAGGTTTTTAAAGACTCCGTGGTTTTCCATTCTTCTTTGGTTATCCCTAATTGTTGGTAAATTTTTTCAGGGGTTCTTGGCATTACAGGGGAAATTTGTACTGCTATAAAGCGTATAGCTTCAGCTAAAACATATAAAACGGTTTTTAACCTTTCTTTTCCTCCTTCATCTCTACCAAGCACCCAAGGTTGGGTTTGGTCAATGTAGCGGTTACATTCTCCAACCAATTGCCACACTTCTGCCAAAGCTAAGGAAAACTGAACTTTTTCCATATGTTCTTCTACTTTTTTCGGGCTTTGCAATGCTAAATCAATCAGTTTTTGATCAATTTCTTCATAGGGGTTTGGTTGGGGTAATACACCATCAAAATACTTTTCTATCATAGATACGGTTCGGCTAACCAAATTTCCTAAATCATTGGCTAGGTCTGCATTCATACGGGTTAGCATTCCCTCATAACTGAAAATTCCATCTGATCCAAAAGGAATATCTCTTAATAGGAAGTAACGTATGGCATCACTACCGTAGCGATTACATAAAATGACAGGGTCTACAACATTCCCTACAGATTTTGACATTTTTCCCCCTTCAAGTACCAGCCACCCATGGCCAAAAACTTTTTTAGGAAGAGGCAAGCCCAAAGCATGTAGTAGAATAGGCCAAATAATTACGTGGAAACGCATAATTTCTTTACCTACCAATTGTAAATTAGCAGGCCAGTATTTTTGATAAAGGGTTTCATCATCACTACCATAACCTAGGGCACTTATATAATTGGCCAAGGCATCCAACCATACATATACCGTTTGGTTAGGGTCAAAATCTACAGGTACTCCCCATTTTAACGTGGTACGGGTAACATATAAATCATCTAAGCCCGGTTTTAAAAAGTTATTCACCATTTCATTTTTTCTAGAAATGGGTTCAATAAAATCAGGATGTTCTTCTAAATAATTTTCAAGCCATCCTTGATACTTAGACAGTTTGAAAAAGTATCCTTCTTCTTGCATTTTTTCAACTTCTCTACCGCAATCAGGACATTTCCCATCCTTTAATTGTACATCTGTCCAAAAAGATTCACAAGGAGTACAATACCATCCTTCGTAAGTACTTTTGTAAATATCTCCTTGATCATATAGCTTTTTAAAAATTTGTTGTACACACTTTACATGCCTTTCATCTGTGGTACGAATAAAATCATCATAGTCAATATCCATGGTTGTCCATAATTCTTTAATTCCTTTAACAATTTCATCCACATAAGCTTGAGGGGACACCCCTTTTTCTTCTGCTTTTTTCTGAATTTTTTGTCCATGCTCATCTGTACCGGTTAAAAAATAAGTATCATATCCTTGGTTTTTTTTATACCTTGCCATA
>CAZEIB010000236.1:0-3571 GCA_964511785.1 uncultured Oscillospiraceae bacterium | reverse complement strand
CCCATGCCAAATAAGCGCATATAACTTAATAAATCACTCACCCAGCTGGTTACCCCATATAAGGCACCCAAGCCACCAATAAGTCTTTTAATAGGATTTTTCCCTTTTCCGCGTCCAGCAGTAAGTAAAATAATGGCCACTCCTGTTAAAGCCATATATTTTCCTATGGTTGCTGCTTGGGGCAGAAGCAAGAGCCCTGCCCCTACCACCAATAAAAACCAACTTAATTGATCATATATGGCGTCTAAGGGTTTCCCTCGTTTAATATTCATATAAGCGGCTACCCCAAGACCCGCAAATAAGTGAACTGCGCCAAGCCCTATACAAACAGCCATTACCGGCATGGGGTTATTAATTGCATCAAATACTGTTGGCAATGGGCTAAATCCAAACCAAGTATTATACAAAAAGCCCCAAATTACCGTTGCGCCACCACCCATGGCTAATAATTGCATCAATCTTTTAGTACTGGTGGCAGGTTTTGTCATTTTAATAATAATAGGAATAAGCACTGCCATTAGTAAGCCATATCCCGCATCTGAAACCATCATTCCAAAAAAGTTTAGAAAAAAGGGCATCATCACTGCAGTTGGATCTAATCCCCTGTAATCCGGCAAAGAAAACCCTGTTACCACACTTTCAAAAGGTGTAACTGCTTTATTATTATGTAAGAACACCGGTGGCTCCTCTTCCTCTTTAGGGGCAGATAAAACCACTTGAGCACTGGGAGAAATATTGGTAATTTCCTCTTTTACTTGTTCCCCAAGTCCTTGAGGTACCCAGCCTTTTGCATAAAATGTGGTTTGGGTTTGAAGAAGTCGCTCTGACGTTTCTTCTCTCTGCTCTTTAGCAGATAAGCCGTCAAAAAGAATTTGTAATTCCTTATAATAACTGCTGTAAGATGCAACTTGCCCCTTTGCTTCTTCCTCTTCTTTTTCAAGGTTCTTTTCTTCTATGGTTATAGCAGCCATTTGTTCCTTAGGGCTTCCTTTTCCTTTTTCTAAAGTTACCTGTATAAACCCGGCACTTCGTAAATCTTGGAAAAAAGATTCTTCTATGTTTTTATGGGCTATTAATAATATATAACTAAGATCTCTAACGATACCTATTTTTTCAATATGTAAAGGCCCGTTAGCCCAATGTTGTTCAAAATCTTGCAAGTTGCTGTTGGTCATTGTGCCTAATAGTTGCACCGTTTGGGCACTGTCCTTAATCATGATAGGATCAACGGCTAAATTTTCCCAAGGCTTTAATTGTTCTAATTGAGCAAAAAATTTTAAGGCCTTACCTTTAATCTCTCCACGTTGTTTTTCAATTTTTTCAAGGGAAGTTATTACCCCCATAAGTTCTTCTTCTTTTTTTAAAACCTCTTGTAACCCTTCTCTTGTAATAAGGGGTTTATTTGCAAATAAAGGAGCTTTTTCTTTTTGAAAAGGACTTAATTGGCCAATTCCCCAACTAATCCGTTCCAGCTGTTTTTTAAGCGGTCCTTCACTATCTTTCCTAAAAGCCAATCCTTCAGGAAGATTTTCTAAAGAGGTCTCTTCAAACTCTAGGCAACCTAATTGCTGCAAATGATGTAATAGGGCTTTTTGATCTTTACTTAAAGCCAATATTTCAATTCGGTTCATATCAACAATTGCCATAGTTCATGATCCTCTCTGCAATTAACTCTACTGCTGCATCCATTTTGCTTGTAGCTTTTTGTGAAAGTTCATCCATTTTTCTTACCTCTTCAGGTTTTTGGCTAAGGATTTTTTCTTCCACAAATTGTTGTCTGTCTTTTAAAAGCTGTTGTAATAACAAGCGGTGGTCCTTTAGTGCCTGCTTTTCTTGCTCTAAGTTTGCACTTTCAATACCCTTTGCCATTTCTCTCGCTTCTTGTAAGGCTTCATTGCGTATTTTTGCCCCTTGTTCTTCCGCTTTTTGTATTCTTTCCAATACCTCTACCAGCAACTTCACTACCCCCTAACAAATTTAAAATCCATCTTCCTTATTTGGTGCCAAACAAACGATCTCCTGCATCTCCAAGACCCGGAATAATATAGCCTCTTTCATCAAGTTTTTCATCTACCCCTGCTACATAAATATTTACATCCGGGTGATCTCTTTGCACTTTGGCTATTCCTTCTGGTGCTGCAATTAAGCACACTAATCGCATAGATTTACAGCCTCTTTTTTTAATAAAAGTTAATGCTGCACTTGCACTTCCCCCTGTAGCCAACATGGGGTCCAGCACAAAAATTTCTCTATTTTGTACATCTTCCGGTAATTTACAGTAATACTCTACTGGCTGTAAAGTATCTGGGTCTCTATATAAACCAATATGGCCAATACGGGCTGCCGGAATTAACTTATTAACTCCTTCTGTCATGCCAAGGCCTGCCCTTAAAATAGGTACAATGGCTAGCTTTTTACCGCTTAGTACCCTTACTTTTGCTTTAGTAATAGGGGTTTCCACTTCCACTTCTTTGGTTGGTAAATCTCGGGTTACTTCATATACCATTAGCATAGAAATTTCTTCCAAAAGCTCTCTAAACTCTTTGGTACCTGTGTTCTTGTCTCGCATAATGCTTAATTTGTGTTGAATCAGTGGATGATCAAATACATGTACTTTGCTCATGATTTTTCTTCCTTTCTTCCCTACCTATTAAAAGACATACTTCTTTCTTTAAGATTCATGTCCCCTTTTGTTTTAAAATCCATTATAGGTTTTGTTACGTAATTTATATCTTATTCATTATACAAAACCTCTTGCAATTTATCAACTATAATCAAGGTTTTTTACTTTTCTTCTTTCTCTTTTCCTTTATTTGACAGGTTCTATGGTAAATTCTATAATATTTTGGTAGATAAAGAGAGGGTGATATCTTGATAGGACTACCTAGTACCAATAAACTCTTCGGTTTTATTCCTATTTATGGCCTGCTTATTGTTAGTGGAATGATTTTGGCTATCTACCTTTCTACTAAAGAAGAAAAACGGTTGGGTTTACCTCAAGATACCATTATTGACGCCGCTTTGGTTATCATTCCCCTAGGGATTATCGGGGCTCGTCTTTACTATGTTTTTTTCAAATGGAAGACTTATCAAAACAATCTTTTGCGTGTTTTTGCTATTTGGGATGGGGGCCTAGCCATTTTCGGTGGCTTGATATTGGGTTTTATTGGCCTTTGGATTTTTTCTAAAAAGAAAAATTTATCTGTATTAACCCTTTTAGACATTTTAGTCCCCAGTGTTGCCCTTGCTCAATCCATTGGCCGATGGGGAAATTTTTTCAATATGGAAGCCTACGGCTATGAAATTCTTAACCCAAAACTTCAATTTTTTCCTTTTTCTGTACCAATTCCCTACCATGGACAGGTTACTTGGCATTTGGCCACTTTCTTTTATGAGTCTGTTTTTACTTTTATGCTCTTTCTTTTTTTGTATCAATTACAAAAAAAGAAACACTATCAAGGAGAAGTGTTTTTATGGTATTTACTTTTATATGGTACCATAAGAGCTGTAATTGAAGGTTTGCGAAGCGACAGCCTCTATGGTAATTTTTCTACCCTTCGTATTTCTCAAC
>CAZEIB010000235.1:0-3589 GCA_964511785.1 uncultured Oscillospiraceae bacterium | reverse complement strand
AGTTTTAATTTTATCAGAAGTTGATTTACTTGTCAAGAACCCTTTGCGCAAATTTTGCGCTTTTATTTTTCCTAATATTCCTTCCTATTTCCTCCTTCTTCTTTTTTTCACATTCCATTTACGCATGGGCGGATTACCTCTTTCCCAAATAGATAAGTAGATATAGTCCGGCATATTCTTTACTAACTCCAAATAAGCAGAAGTTTTAGTTTCCTCGGAAGGTTGAAGAATATGAGGCCAATAAGCCATTTCCATCAATATATCCATTATTTGTTCTAAGGGAATTTCCCGGGTAATTTCAATGAGTTCTTTTGCTATCTGATTCATTTTTTTCTCACAAAAACCTACCTGTGTTAAACTTTTATAAGCTTTTTCTACACGTCTGTAAATAAAACGATAGAGGGCTTGTGCTCTGTTTTCCAACAAATATTCTACTACTTTCAAATTGGCAAAAGGAACACCCATTTTTTCAAGCAAATTGTCTATTTTTTCAGGGTTCTCTTCCATCAGTACTTTAAAAAAAGCCATCATCAATTCTAAAGCTGTAGGCATATCAACGGCTTTTTCAAACCAGTTTTTTATTGTGCGACGATTTTCTTTACTCTTTTCACTTTGATCCCATCCAAAGGCCTTTTCCTTTATTTTTTCACTTAAGGGAAAAAATACGTCTACCCCTAAACGAATTTGCCCACCTACTACCCTTACAAAATCCTCGTTGCTTAAAATATGATATATCGGGTATTTCCCAGGAGTTTTTCCCACCTCTCCCATCATTACTAAAGGGGAGGCAAACCCATATCCATCCATATTGCTCAAGCGAACTTTATGCCTGTTTGCAAGTAAATAAATCCACAGCTGCATCATAGCAGCACCTTGGCTATGACCTGTTACCCAAAAGCGAAAACGGCTATTGCTTTTACCTGCTTCTTTAATAATATCCGTTAAGGTTAAACTTTCCACCTGTAAATCTTGGGCAATAGCGGGAAAATAGATTGTATCACTATGGGACATAAACTGTTCTGTCAGTTGAATAAAGCCCCTATGAATTCCTTTCTCACTATCAAAGCGCAAATTAGACAGCCAATCATAAAACCGTCCCCCCGTTCCCATAAAACTAACGGCAATTATATATTGATTGTCTTCTATTTTTTTACTCATTAAAACTGCTTTTCCAGTGTCGCTCCCATCTCGTTGTCTAGCTGTGCCAATTAACTCCGTCATCATTCCTGTTTGTCTGGCTTGGGTTTTTGCCTTTTCGAGAACCTTCAACGTTTCTCTTTTGATTTTTTCCATTTCATCTGCTAAAAACAAGTTATTTTCTATGGTATAAACTTTATGTTCAACTTGGAAAGTAAAATCTTTCCAACCACTTTGTGCCCACTGTTCCATTCTAAATGTACTGGCAGATAGCAACATTTCTGCCGAAAGTGCTATTTTATCAGCACAAAATATGGGACGAAGAAATCCCCACCCATCCTGAATGTACTCTAGGTTATAATATTCGTTGTTCAGCAAATCTATTTCAGTGAAGTCTGCTAGGTGCTTTCCCATCTCTTCACCTCTTCTAGTTCTATTGTTATGTATGCTTATTATTATAGCATCTAAGCTCTTTTCTCTCAATACACTTCATTTCGTTTTCCTCCTCCTTAATATTTTCGTAATAAAGGTTTACATTTTCGTCATCAAATGATATACTCAATTCGATTAAAAAAGGAGGGTTGGTTTTGAAAAATCATTCTGTATTTTTAAAGAAACTTCTGGTTCTTTCCTTTGTTATATGTTTTTTTCTTTCATTTTCAGCACAGGCAAGTGTAAATTATGATACTTTACGCCCTGGAGATGAAAACGAAAATGTTAAACAAATGCAAGAAGCGTTAAATGATTTAGGCTATAAAACCAATGGTATTGATGGCAAATACGGTACAGGTACCGTTAAAGCTGTTGAAGCCTTTCAAAAAGCTTTTAAATTAAAAGTAGATGGGATTGCCGGTAAAAAAACTCTTGAATTACTTTTTGAAAAAGCAACACTACGTTACGGTACATCAAACAGCGAAGTAACTAAACTTCAACAAAAATTAAAAGATCTAGGGTATAGTATCGGCTCTGTAGATGGCAAATATGGGCCTTCTACTAAAAATGCCGTCAAGGCCTTTCAACGAAAAAACGGATTAAAAGCCGACGGCGTTGCAGGTACCAATACTTTAAATATCCTTTATAGTAACTCCGCTAGCGGCTCTGGTAGTAATTCAAATAATACTAATAACAACAATAGCAGTATTTTACGCTTTGGAGATATTAGCCCTGCTGTAAGCGATATGCAAAAATCTCTTACAGCCTTAGGATATGATACCAACGGCACCGAAGGAAAGTATGGCAAAGGTACCCAAAGGGCTGTTGAAGCTTTTCAACGAAAAAACGGATTAAAACCCGACGGTATAGCAGGTTCGGCTACCTTATCTCGCCTTTATTCCGGTAATGCCTCTAGTGGAAGTGGTTCCGGTAGTGGTAACAGCCCTTCAGGACATATTACCTTACGTTTTGGAGATAATGGAAGTGCAGTAAAAGAAATGCAAAAAGCTTTAAATAAGCTTGGTTTTTCCACCAATGGTACAGATGGAAAATATGGTACAAGTACAAGGGAAGCTGTTAAACAGTTTCAAAAAGCTAACAAACTAACGGCCGATGGTGTTGCCGGAAGTAAAACCTTAGAAAAGCTCTATTCCGGTTCATCTAATGGTGGTAGTTCCGAGGGAGGAAATACTCTTTTCGCCCGCACCTTACGTAAAGGATACAAAGGGGATGATGTTGAGGCAGTTCAAAGCAAACTTATTACTTTAAATTACTTAAGCGGCTCACCCTCTCGTACCTATGATAATAGTACCATTAATGCTGTTAAAGTTTTCCAGAAGGCTCATGGTCTATCCGCCGATGGTTTGGCTGGCCAAAGTACCTTTAATACTTTATTTGGTACCAATACAAAACCAAACAATAATAACAATAACAGCAATAATTCAAGTAGCGGCCCAAATAAAAGTGATGTTCAACTGCTTCATTGGTATAACGATGTAAAACCTTCCATCCGCTCAGGGCAAACCTATTATGTATATCATCCAGGTAGTAAACTTGGTTGGAATATGAAGTTCTATTCTTTAGGCCGTCATGCAGACAGTGAACCTTTAACTGCAAACGATACCGCCAATATGAATAAAGCCTTTGGGTCCACCAGTTGGGATCCTAAAGTAGTGTATCTTCGTTTGCCAAATGGTCAATGGACCCTTGCTACCATGCATAATACCCCCCACTTATCTGGAAGCATTAAAGATAACAACTTCAATGGCCATTTATGTGTGCACTTTTTAAGAGATATGAGTGAAACGGAAAAGAATGATCCTAACTATGGAGTCGCAAATCAAAAGGTACTTCGAAATGCTTGGAAATCTTTAACCGGGCAAGCTTATGTAGAAAAATACTAACTCTTTCATAATAAAGACCTTCTTGTTTTAAAACAAGAAGGTCTTTATTATGATAACTGTACAAATCAGCCTTTAAGCTTTTCTTTTTTAAGAAGCTTTTTTCTTAAAAGAAACTT
>CAZEIB010000234.1:0-3674 GCA_964511785.1 uncultured Oscillospiraceae bacterium | reverse complement strand
ATACCGTACAACAAATCTACTAGTTGATGAAGGCTAGGGCTTTGTTTGGTATACTGCCCTGTGTTTCTATCGTAAAAAAACCAGTTAAAACTATTGTACCAATGTTCCATGTTTTGATAAAATTCTTCCTGATTTCCTTGATAAAAATATTTAATGGAAATACGACCATTGCTTACTTTATCCACCATCATCATATATACTTTGGCCTCAGGATTTAAAATGTTTTCAAAACCCTTGGCTTTGGAAAGAACTTCTTTCGTAAGCTCTCCCCCTACAGCATAATCTTCCTCTTCAAAAACATCTCCAAATACTGACAGGGGGTTTAACACATCGGTTTCCCTTTGGTTCTTCACATCGTCAGAAAACCATGTTAATAATCTGGTGGGGCTGCCTGTGGTTCCAAAGCTCATTCTAGTAGCGGTGGCTCCGTTTTCCAATAAATACTTTAGCATGTTGTGTATTTTATTGCTGGTTTTGTAACCAATTTTCACCACATCTTCTTCTTTTGAAAACCTACCCATATAGGTTTGTGCATGGCTTGTGCCTATAATTTTAGCATTTCCCATCATTCCCCGGTGCATAGGGTAGCAAAACATTTCTTCACCTGCAATATTGCATACCTCTTTTTCTTCCTCTTTCATAAGATGATCTTGAAAATCAATAAAACTATTATGGAGTTTCTGATAATTAGAAACAGAGCAGTCCATCCCTTCATCAAAGTTTAAAATGGTAAAAGTAATAATCACTTTTTCCATTTTTTCTTCCGTTCCACTCCAGCGCTGAGAAATAGCCTCTCTCAGATTTCCTTCTTTAATAATATTGTACACATAGTACAAAAATTCTCTCACTTTCCCTTGGGGATTTCTTTTTTCTTCAAATTTAGCCCACTCTTCCAATTCTTTAAGTAACGCTCCCTGATACTTCTCCTCCTTTGGACAAATGTATTTTACTTCATCAGCAATAGGCCTTGGTGCCACGTTACTGCCTCTGGTCATAGAAAGGATGGTTACCGGATATATGGTTACATGATAAGGCCCATTTTCCTCTACCCTGTCAGGTAAAAACGCCACATCCATCAACTGGCCTTGAGGGGTTAGTATTACCTCCACAATATTTTTACCGTCACTTCGGGTATTGCTGTGGTATACAGGCAAAAGTACGGTTTCTCGCTGCCTGTTTTCCCTTTGGTCTACCAAACCTATTTCTTCACATTTTTCGTAGGTTTTCAGCAGTATTCCTGCTACACTCATATGTTCACCTCATTTCATTTTTTCTAATTCATCTTTAGCAAAGGTCATTTGTTCTTTTCCAATGGTTTTAACGGTATAATTACCTAAAATATTTTTTACGCTGCACTCCTGGGGGCGAATAAAGGTGATGGCTCCTTTTTCCATTACGGTTTGAGCAAAATTGCTTTCTAACTGTCCCTCTCCCCCTGTTTCGCTTTGGTAATTAAAAGAGTGAAACATGAGCCCAAAGTTGATGGTTTCTTCTTGGTAAGGGCTTGCCCCTTGCTCATACTGGGTAGCTGTAAGCCTTTGTACAAAACCCATACATTCTCTGGCACCAATAAAAACATCTCTCCGGCCGCCTTTATCCAAGGTGCGCAATAAAATTTCCTGATGTTTAATTTCATCTCGGTCTTCTTTTAAATCTTCCCGTAATTCGTTCCACTCAAAGTGAAATTTCACATAATATTCCACATTTTTTAAATAGGTATAATAGCTTCTGTCTACCTTGTTTTCCCCTCCACTGCCTATAAGGGTACGTATGCCATTGGTTTGGGTGCGTATGGGGCGCATAACCTTTACTTCATCAACATAAATAATAATGGTAGGTTTCCAGTACAGGTTTTCCGTTATCCCTTTTAATGCCTGATAAGTAGGTACAGAATAGCTGAACTTTTCCCCTCCTCCCCTTGTTATGGGGTCGGTAAACAAGGCATAGTCTCCCCAAAGCTTGTAGTAAAAAGGTTTCGATTGAAATTTTTCCATGGCTGTTCCTCCTGTCACATCATTAAAGTTTCCAATTTTTCGATATTTAGCCCTTCCTCTTGGGTATAGTAAGCGGAGCGTAATACAACTATTCTTTCTTCACTTACAGGGTTTGTTATATGCTCTATATAAACCTCCATGTTTTTTATTTGATGGGTCTGTATCGTAAAAGGCTGTAACTTTTTTAACACCTGCTTTACCTTGGCAAAATCATAGTTTTCAACGGCTGCTTTACAGGCTTTAATAAGTGTACAGTTTCTTTTTCCCAAATCCCCAAAGGTTTCATCTAACTGAACAATCAAGGTTTTTCCGGTTTCTTCTATGAGTTGAAAGGCCTTTGCCCCTTGGTCAAAGTTTTGAGTTAAACAATAGGGAAAGGGATTTCCTCCTTGTCTGTACTCCTTCCACTTATGCATATCCATGGATAACAGAGAAAGTAAATTCCCACCATCTTTTGTAGGATAGTCTCTCACTTCACTGTTTATATATAGCTGAAAGTAATAATCATCAATGACTTTATCTAAATCAATCTCTTGATTTTTATATTCCACTAAAAAACCTTTGGTTCTAATTTTTTCACTTTTCAACTCCGGCAAGTTTTTTAAATTTTCCTCTTCCAGTTCAAATAGTAAAAACCGCCCTCTCTCTTTCATCTTTCCCTCTCTATTACACCTACCCATGGCCTGTATTAACGAGGGTATTCCGGCTAAGGTTCGGTACACCAAAGGGAAGTCTACATCTACCCCGGCTTCAATTAACTGGGTACTTACCACCACAAGCTTTTCTTTTGCTTTTAGTTGTTCTTTTATTTCTTTTATTTTTTCCATACGGTGGGCTGCACATTGGTTGGTAGTTAACTGGTATAGGTTAAAGCCTTCTTCTTTTAAAGAGAGCAACTTTTTATACAGATCTTTTGCGGTTTTTTTGGTGCTTACCACAGCTAAAATGGCCTTGGTCTGTAGGCTTTCCTCTATTATATGGCTACTAATTTCTTGAACAGTAAAGCTGCCCTTCCCTTCTTTTTGGCTATTAAACAAGTAAAAAGCTTTTGCCCTTTCAAAAATTTTTTGATCTTCTTCCTTCACCACAGCCAGTTCCCCTTGGTTTTGCTTTGCATAATGGGCCTTATACACAAGGCCTTCTCCTTCTAAACGAGGTTGGGTGGCGGTACAGTGAATAATGGTGCACCCCATCAGCTCCACCAAAAAATTATTAAACAAATTAAAATTATGCACTACTTTAATGGGTAAACTTTGTACTTCATCCAGCACAATGGTGCTGTTCATTAATTTACAAAAGCGCCTAATGTTTGAAGATTTGCCTTTGAAAAGGCTGTTCATAAACTGCACCATGGTGGTTAATATTACAGGGCTTTCCCAAGATTCTACCAAGTACTGTTGGTTATAATACCCTTGGTGATTTCCGCTTTCCTGTTTTTCTTCTTTTTCCTCTTCCACCACATTGCTATGGTGTTCCAGCACCCTGTCATCTTGTAAAATATTTTTAATTTCCCCTGCATTTTGCTCTAATACGGATAAGAAGGCGGTTACATAAAAGAACCTTTTCTTTTTCCACTGTTTACAGTGGTGGAGGGCAAAACGGGTGGTGAGCAAGGTTTTGCCTGCCCCCTCTCGTGTCAAGGGTATGATAAATATTTTAATGATTTTTGATTTAAAAATT
>CAZEIB010000233.1:0-3677 GCA_964511785.1 uncultured Oscillospiraceae bacterium | reverse complement strand
ATGCAGGCAGCTCCTTGCCTCATCGGTGATTATGCAACAATAGAGACAATAATCGAGAGTACTGCTACACCAATCATATATGATGATGGTTCCCCACTTACTCCAGAAAATTATCCTAATTTTGCAACTGGATGGGGTGAAATAAATGCCCTGTCTGCTGTGGAAGCTGCACAGACAATGTGTACTAACAGCCAGGTCTATGGTGAAGTTAGCGGAACCGACGATACCCCGATTGAGGCTGCTACATTAGAATTTACCGGATCGATATCCACAAACAATCGAATCGTTTTCACTGATAAGTTGGGCGAATTCGTTGTAAACTTGAACCCTGATATTTATCAGATTGAAATTTCAGCACCCGGTTATTATTCAACATCTGTGCAAAACCTTGTTGTTGAAAACGAGAGTTCTATAGAACAAAACGTTGTCCTAGAGTCATTACCTTCCACGGTTGTCAATGGCACTGTTAGTGATGGAGGTATTGAAGGAACATCGCTTTCTCACGGATATCCATTGTTTGCAAAATTAACTTTCATTAGCGATTATTATCACCAGGTTGTTTATACTGACCCATTTACTGGTGAATATAGCGTAACTTTATTTCAAGACACCTCATACACAGTTGATGTTGAAAGTTTGAATGCTACTTACTTACCTTATAGCGAATATCTTGAGCTCAACAGTACTTCTCAAACCTATGATGTTCAACTTCAGGTTCCGGCTCAAAAGTGCTCCACTGGTGGTTATGGAATTGACGGACTTGTGGAGAGCTTTGATACTAATGAGCTTCCAACTGGCTGGACAATTGAAAATTATTCAGAGTATATTGGAGCAAGTTGGCAATTTGACGACCCAGGTAGAAGAGGGAATTTAACCGGCGGTGATGGAGGTTTTGCTATTGCAGATGGCAGACACTATGACTATTTCGATTTAGTGTCTGGATTAAGGACTCCCGTATTAGATTTTACGTCTACAACACAAGTTGTCCTTGAATTTGACAGCCATTTTCAAAAGAGCTTTTTCGATTCACCACTTGCCAGTATCAGAATTTCAACAGATGCAGGAGAAAGCTGGTCAACCTTTTTCACCTTGCCACAAATTGATGAAATGAAGCATTATTCTTTTGATCTGACCTCAGAATTGGCTGGACAAGCTTTGGCAATGATTGAGTTTAGAGATGAAGAGATGGCGAGCGGATGGTGGCAAATTGACAATGTTGTCATAGGTCAACCGGATTGTCAGCTTATTCCTGGTGGAGCTGTTACTGGTTACGTTTATGATGAAAACAGCCCAAATGTTAAAATAATAGGAGCGGAAATACAAGCGAACGAACTATCAGCTACGACAAAGGAAAGTGATATCAATGCTGGTGATGGTGTGTTTTGGCTCTTCCTTCCTGTTGAAAACGAATCTGAAACATTTACTTTCAATATAAGTAAAACGAAATACTTACCCAAAACCGAGAATAGACAAGTTCTGCAAGGCAAGCTAAACCGCTTAGATTTTATGCTCTCAAGCGGTAAATTGGACATCAAGCCAGGTTCAATCGACATGACAATGGCTTTGTTTGATGAAGACCAAAACAGTCTTTTGACACTTGAAAATATAGGTTCGGGAACAGCATCATTTACTCTTCAGGAAAAAGATTTAGGCTTCAAGCCAATGCGTGTCAATATACCTGCATTTATGGGAGAAATCGAAAGAAGCGCTGAACCAGTTTCAATTTTTGCAGCACCGGAAGGTGAAATTAAGGAAACGCCTTTTGATGCAGTTATGTTAAATGCTAATGCAAGAAAGTATGGAATCACTGAAGCCCCAATGGCTTATGGTTTTAATATTCCCGGATCCAGTGGAAATGTTGACCATACCGTTACCTGGGAAGAAGCCGCATATCCCGAATATTTTACCTTTGGCTCTGCAAGCGGTTGGGGAAAATATGATTTCTTTGCTGGTGACTTTATGGGTAATGATTTCGATACCCTTTATACAATAAGCAGTAAAGACAATTTCCTCTATGCAGTCGATCGTGCCACTGATATTCCTTCGAAAATAGGGCAAACTGATTTACCATCTGGGCTGACATTTACCGGCTTAACCGGTGGGCCAGGCATTATGTATGGGTTAGCGACAAATTGTATTACCGGATCATTTCTATATGAAATTGACCTTGAAACAGCTGAGATTACTGAGATAGCTTCCCTTGAACCAATTTGTTTAATCGATATTGCTTATGTTCCTGAAGAGGACAAGCTATATTCCATTGACCTCATGACCGACGCCCTCTACCAGATAAACCCCGATACCGGTGAAGATATTCTCGTCGGAAGTCTCGGGGTTGATGTAAACTATGCTCAAGGATTGGACTACGACGAAGCCAACGGGATATTATACTGGGCTGCACACATTGGTTATCCTCAGCTTAGAGTAATAGACACGAAGACGGGCGCTTCTGATTTAATCGGCGAATTCCCATTTCCGTTAGTCCAAATTGATTCCTATGCAATAGTAGCGGGTGATGGTGGTTCACCTGATCGTTTGCCGTGGCTTGTGGAGTCGCCAATAGAGGGAACTATAAGTGAAAATAATTCATTAGATCTTAACTTAACCTTCAGTGTTGCAACAATCGATCAACCTGGGGATTATCCAGGAGAATTGTTGATTAAAGATAATACGCCCTACAACAATCTTAGTGTTCCTGTGACCCTCCATGTAACACGCCCTCCGGAATATGGTAGTTTTAAGGGAAAAGTTTCAATACTTGAAAAGTGCGACGTCAATCCAACTCCCTCAGATGATGTGATGATTAATTTCTTGCAAGATGGAGAAATTAAATTTAGTACCAAACCGGGCAGAACCGGCTACTACAGTTATGCAATTCCAGCTGGAACTTATGATATTGAATTCCTCTTAGATGCGTATGTTGATTTTGTTTTCCCCATGGTTACCTTAGCGGAAGACAGTGATCATCTGTTAGAGGATGTTTTCCTGCGTCTTGATGAGGCTTGTCTAATCGTTGACACCGAAAGCATTTTTCAAACAATCAGCCAGGGTCAATCAAGGACTCTTTCTATGACTTTTACGAATATAGGTGCCAAAGAAGCGGTCTTTGATATCGTTGAAAAAGCTGGAGCCGGACCTGTTAATTTTTCGCCCAGTGATATGGAAGCAGTCGAATTAGCTCTTGATGACGGTGAAGCAGAAGAAGGATATGGCTTCCAAGGAACGGAATATATCATTGCTAACCATTTCACTCCAGATTCATCGCAATTCCCCTTTAGCCGTGAAGAGATTCAAATTTCCTTTGATTTAGGCGAAATTCCAACCGGGGTTAATGAAGGAGACCCTATCAGGCTCTTGGTTTACAAAAATGATAATGTTTCCTACGATCCTTCTGACGGATCAGAACTGCTCTATCAACAAGAAGCAATCGTTCGGGATGCCAATGGATGGAATACTTATGCTTTAGATGTGCCGGTCATATTTGAAGAACCAACTGACATCATGATTGCGGTAATTTTCATGAAAGTTTCCTGGGATCCTTACATGCCTGGAATGATTGATACTACCTCGCAACATCAGCGATCCTGGCTTGGTCTTTGGAATGGAGAAGTTCCTGCCGTTCCTGTTTTGCCTCCGGATGGTGGATGGATATTAACGGAATGGGCCGGTGTTTCAGG
>CAZEIB010000232.1:3247-3679 GCA_964511785.1 uncultured Oscillospiraceae bacterium | reverse complement strand
ACTTTATTAAATATGGTAAAGAAAGGTATCTTTGGCGAAATAGTTCATTGCCAAGGAGGATACCAGCATGACTTACGAGATGAAATTGGGCGTGGAGATATAACCCATCATTACCGTCAGGAAAACTTTTTGCACCGCAATGGAGAACTTTACCCCACCCATGAGTTAGGTCCTATTGCAAAGTACATTCATTTAAACAGAGGTAACCGTATGCTCTCTTTAGTAAGTATGGCTTCTAAAGCTGTTGGGCAAAAAGCATGGCTTGAAAAAAATCGCCCCGGTGATTCTATTACCCAAAAAGCCTTTCAACAAGGAGATATTGTTACTACTATGATTAAGTGTGCCAATGGAGAAACTATCCTCTTAACCCATGATTGCTCCCTACCTAGGGCCTATTCAAGGGGAGGAAGGGTACAGGGAACAAAAGGCCTT
>CAZEIB010000232.1:0-3237 GCA_964511785.1 uncultured Oscillospiraceae bacterium | reverse complement strand
CCCCTGAAGATGACAGTTATTGGACCCACCGCTGGGAAAGCGATGAAAAATATATGGAAGAACACTGTCATCCCCTCTGGGAAGAATATGAAGCCTTTGGTCGACGTGGCGGTCATGGAGGTATGGACTTTTTAGTATTACGTGCTTTTATTGAAAGTATTCAAGATGGAAAGCCCTTTCCTATTGATGTATATGACACTGCTGCCTGGATGTGTGTAACGGTTTTAAGTGAAGAGTCTATTGCAATGGGTAGTGCCCCTGTAGCCGTGCCAGACTTTACAGACGGTATGTGGATTGAAAAACGTCCCTCCCATAAAGGCCCTTATAGTTTAGATGATTAACCTATTAAAAAAGCTATTCAATGGTTAAAGAATAGCTTTTTTATATTATATCGTAAATTTTTTTACAAAACTTTACAGTTTTTTGAAAATTGATTATACTGTTAACTGGAATGTATTTTAAAGGAGTTCAAAACATGAAAAAACTATTATCTTTATTACTAGCTACCTTCATGCTGGTTGCTACTTTTGTTCCTGTATTGGCAGAAGAAGCTAAAAGTAGCAATGAAAAAGACCTGCTTGTTGGTGCTATTAAGCTTGAGGATGCAAAAGGTTCTGTTCCCCTGCTGGAAGAGCCCAATGAAGAAGCTAAAACCCTATGGATGTATTATAACCAGACTGAAGCTGTTGTTTTAGAAGAAATTGACGATGTGTGGGTAAAAGTACATATTGGTGATGATATAGCCTTTTTAGAAGGTTATATGAAAAAAGAAGCCTTGGTTTTTGAAGAAGCTGCTAAAGAAGACATCCCTGCTGTTTTACAAAAATTCACTGTAAAAAAAGATGGTTTATGGTTACGTAATAAACCAGAAGACAAGGCAGAACACCGGGTTTTAAATGCTGATAACAAAGTAACCGTTATGGGTTATGACGGTATGTGGTGGCATGCTAAAGTTGAAAGCGGAGAAGAAGTGTTAACCGGCTTTTTCTACTATCCCAATGCCCAAGACAAACTGGCAATTATGACTGAAAAGTAATCAAAAAATCCCCTTGTTCTTATCTTAGGAACAAGGGGATTTTTGATTCCAGCCAATTAAATCTTTCACTACTTCCGAAGCTATAATTAAACCCAAGGTTGCAGGTACAAAAGCATTGCTTCCTGGCACCGGTTTTTCATAAAATTCTTCTTTTCTAAGGGAAGAAGGTTTTTTTAATTCAACCGCTTTTTCTGTAGAATAAACCACTTTTACACCGTTAATATTTCGCTTTTTTAGTTCTTTACGCATCACCCTGGCTAAAGGGCACATTTGAGTCTGTTCAATATCTGCTACTTTAAAGGCGGTAGGATCCATTTTATTCCCTGCCCCCATGGCACTAATGACCGGAACACCTGCTTCTTTAGCTTTTTGGATTAAGTTGATTTTTCCCGTTACATTATCAATGGCATCAATCACATAATCATACTGGGTAAAATCTATGTTCTCCCCCACTTGAGAGGAGTAAAATACATCAAAGATATTTACTTTAATAGAAGGATCTATACTCTCTATCCGCTCTTTACCCACTTTTACTTTTTTTTGCCCAACAGTTTGCTGGGTGGCAATTAACTGACGGTTTAAATTACTTATATCTACTGTGTCAAAATCCATTATATCTATTGCACCAATGCCACTACGAGCCAAAGCTTCCATTGTATGGCCTCCAACCCCTCCAAGGCCAACCAATAAAATTTTTTTGCTTTTCAAAGTTTGTAAATTTTCTTCCCCAAATAATAACCTTGTACGATCAAGTTGCTTACTCATTTTTCCTCCGAGGATAGGGGGTAAAGTGTTGCATTTCATTCGCTTTTTTTATTATTCCTAACAGCTTTTCTAAAGATTCATTGGCAATGAGTTTTTGGGGAAAATCAATTTCTTTAAGCATTTGAAGAGTCAAAGAAAACTCTCCGATGTGATGGGCGCTATGGGCATCGCTACTAACTGTAATGTAAGTACCTTCCTCTGCACAAGCCAGAGCAATTTCCTTGCAACGTTTTCCAATTTTTTCTCCAAAACCGAAGGAATGGTTGTTAATTTCAATAATTTTTCCAAGCTTCTTGGCTTCCTTTACTACAACCTCAATATCAAATGGTACTTTAGGTCTGCCAATATGGCCTAAAATATGCACTCCGGGGGTTTGTAATACGTTAATATACATCCGGGTTCCTTCCCCTTTGGTTAATTCTTCCCCTTCCACAATAGCTTGGTGATAACTGGCAATGGTAATTTCGCGGGTACTTAAAAGGGCATCCAACTGTATCATTCCTTTATAGGCCCCTTCAAACATCACTTGATTCCAACCATATAAGTGTCCGTCTTTATCTACAATATCTATCTCTGTTCCCATTAAAGTTTTTACACCAAAAAGTTCATTAGGAAAACTTTTCAAGTTCATAGCAGCAGGAATCATATTTTTTCCACTAATAGAAACAGGTAAAAAGTCTTCTCCAAAATGATCAGTCATGGCGATGGCTTCCAAGCCTTTTTCTTTGGCAACTAAAGCATTTTCTCCAAGGGTGGAAAAGGCATGTACAGAGGCAATCGTATGGGTATGAGGATCTACCTTTACGGTATACATAAATTTCTTCCTTCCTAATTGTAGTACAAGTATTATAGCATAATTTTTTATAATAAGAGCCTATAAAAAACCTCTTAGGCCTTATTTCCCCAAGAGGTTTTTTGTTTTATACATTTATAAGTCATCTACTAGGGCACCGCTTTTAGCATAAGCTGTGCTCCTTGCTTCAAAGAAATCAGTTTTAATCATGTTGGCATTGCTGTATTGGCTTACCCAAGTCATGGATTCCGGCTCGTCGGTATGCCCTTCATAAATCGGCTCTAATCCAATGCTGGTACAGCGAAGATTTCCTAAATACTGAATATAATCAGTTACCATTTCTTTATTAAGCCCTTGTATTTCATCCCCAATTACATAGTGGCCCCAAGCAATTTCCTGCTCGCAACCTTCTTTGATCATTTGTCTATACACTTCTGATTTTTCCGGAGTGAATAATTCAGGATTTTCTTCTCTAAGCTCCAGTAGGATATTTCTAAATAGCCATAAATGGGTATTTTCATCTCGGTTAATATAGCGAATGACTTGGGCTGATCCCGGCATTTTATTATTTCTGGCCAAATTATAGAAAAACATAAAGCCACTATAGAAATAAATCCCTGCTAAAATATAATTGGCCACCATG
>CAZEIB010000231.1:0-3736 GCA_964511785.1 uncultured Oscillospiraceae bacterium | reverse complement strand
ATCCAGGAGATCCAGGAGCGGGAGAAGATTAGTCACTATCCCTGTATATGCCTTTAATTGGTTTTACTATAATTATTACTGAGCTTCAAAAGGTTTTACAGCAAAATTCTTTTTCAAAACAAAGTCAAACTAAAAGAGCACTCTTTCGTTAAAAGAAAGGGTGCTCTTTTTTATGTAAATCAAAGGAAAAACATTAAGGATTAAGGGGCAATAAACTGCACTTCTTCTTGCTCTTGGTTGGTTTGGTGGCTTTCATCAAAGGTAGAAGGAGAATTTTCATTAAAAATCCTATCTGCTTCCTCTTCTATAATTGAATCCGGGGTATTCTCTTCATCAATAATGGCACCAGGCCCTGGGGGATTACAGCTAGGACAGGGGAGAAGGTCTTTATAAGGTACATCATATAGCTGTACGTAGGTAAAAGGTTTTAATGGCAGGTATTTTTTACTAACAGTACTGCAGTTTTCCTCCCCATGGTAGTACATGCCGCCATCGGGGTTATAATATAGGGGCAAGTCCCCTTTTACCACAACTACAGGCTTATCTGCTCCATCGTGTACAACATGGGCATTTTTTTTGTTTAAGGCTTCAATTTCTGCCTTAGGCATAGGGGGGTTACAGCTGGGGCAAGGGGTGAGCTTGTTAAAAGGCTCATCCTCTAATTGCCCGTAAGTAAGAGGTGATAGGGGCAGGTATTTATCCCGTACACTAAAACAGCGTTCATCACTATGGTAATATTTCCCCCCGTCTTCATTGTAGTAAATAGGGGTGTCATCCTTTGGAATTTCTCGCATACGCCCCTTGTCTTCCCAAATAAATACACGGGTATTGTTTTTTAAATTGTCCCACAGCCAGCGCATATTGGTTTCTTCTGTGGTTAAGGCACGCTGAACTCGAATACAGCCATGGCTGGCCTTTTGCCCAAGCAACGGTTCAAAGGGGGCATAATTACGGCTGTTATCGCTGTTTAATAAACAAGGTACTTCATGAAATAAAATGCCTGCATTAATTCTAAGGGCCATGTCGCAGTACATATTTCCTGAATAAAAGCCTCCTGTCCAGCTTACTACTAAATAATCTCCTGCAGGGGTTTCGTTATAGGGTTGTTTTGTATTAGGTAACCCTGTAGAAATAAGAAGTTCGGAAAAAATTTTTCCATCTTTTAACACATGCATTTTTTGGGTTAATTTATCTACCAATAAGCCGTATTTTTCGTTAGGGGTTTTGGTTTCTAAACGAGAAGATTTAATATAGCCCTGAAAAAAGCCTCCGTAGTTTTTTACACGGCTATTACTAAAAGAGCTGGAGTAGCCTTCTACCAAAGTCCACTCCCCTTCTTCTTTTAATACATGTAACCCTTGGGATACGGCAGTTACCTCGGCCACCACCCGGGCGTTTTCATCGGCCTCGGCATAAATGTTAAAGCTTTGTCTGTCTCCTGCGGTGTCCCGTGTGGCTTTTACCACGGTAATGGGCATCATCATGGCCTGCCAAATGGCCTGTTCATTCATTTCTCCCATGGGCAATTTCCAAAAACAGTTTTCATGGTCGCAGTCATAGGGGCTATAATCATTTGGGGAAAAGTAGGGGGTGTTTTCTTTTTCAGAAGAGGAATCAGAAAGAGTCTGAGAAGGCTTTGCCAAAAAAACAGGGTCTTGAAAGGCGTTTTCAGCAGAGGACTTCCCTGTTAAGGTTTCTTTATTTTCATTAGATGAATATTCTGTAGCAGAACTCTCTCCATCTTCTTCTGTTTTTATCACAGAAGCAGGGAGATTATCGATGCCTTGCAAAGAGATTTCCTGAGAAAGTTTTTCCCCGTTTATGGCTAAGGTTAAAGTATACTCTCCTTGAGGAAGGGGGTTATCTTTGCCCTTAAAAAAGGCCCAGTGTATATCGTTATTGCCGGATTTCGCCCCATAGCCTTCAACAACCAAAATTTTTTCCTTACTTTGGTTATGGGTTAAGGCAAGGGTGGCCTCCCCTGAGTGGGAGGTATAAAAGGTAAAACGCACCTCGCTGCCTTGGGAATATTCCTTGGCTAAATTAATAAAATACAGGCTTTCCTTTGGTAAAGCAAAAGAAAAACTGGAAAAGAGTAAAGAAAAAAGGAGAAAAAAAAGAAAAAATCGCTTCAAGGTGACCATAAAAACCTCCTAGACATAGTTCATCTTATTGTAACTGATATTAAAACGTAAAGCAATATTTTCTAAAAAAACATATATCTGTAACTATTCATGATTTGTTTACAGAAAATTTCTTCGTAAAGGGTGGTTCATCAGTTGTGAAAAGGGTCAAAAGCCTTTATAATGTTACTATATAGCATTTGTATAGAAGAAAATAAGTCTATAAGTACTATGCAAAGGAGAAACATCATGAGTCAACTACCAGATGATATGAATAAAAAATCTCAAGGCCCTCCAGGAGGACCTAATCAGCCACCAGATAATCAAAATCCTAACGATAAACGGCCAGGGGGAGGACCGGGACAGAAAACCCCCAATATGATGACCACCATTGTCATTATCTTTTTGGTAATTTTTGCCATTAATGCTCTTACCGCTTTTATGATGCCCAAAAACCGTACAGAGGTAAACTACAGCCAGTTTTTAGAACTGGTGCGCAGTGGCAATGTACATAAAGTGCAATTAAGCGATACGGAAATTGCCTTTGAATTAAAAGAAAACATTAATACCGCCGCAGTAGAAAAAATTCTCTACCCTAAAGGGAAAACCGAATGGCAGGGAAGCCCCCAAGGCAAAATGGTGTTAACCTCGGGGCTGGTAAACGATCCTAACCTTATTGGCTTTTTAGATGAAAGTGGAGTGGATTTTGCCAAACCCATTGTGTACAGTAACCCTATTTTGGAATTTATTTCCACATGGATTATCCCCTTCTTGCTGATTTACTTAGTCTATTCCTTCATTATGCGTACCATGCTTAAAAAAATGGGTGGTGGCGCAGGTGGGGGCATGTTCAGCGTAGGTAAATCCAAAGCCAAAGAATACAATGTAGAAAAAAATACCGGCATTACCTTTGCTGATGTGGCAGGGCAAGATGAAGCCAAAGAAAGCTTGGAAGAGTTGGTAGACTTTTTACATGATCCTAAAAAATACGAAGCTATTGGGGCCAAGCAACCTAAGGGAGCCCTTTTAGTAGGCCCTCCCGGAACAGGGAAAACCTTATTGGCTAAAGCTGTAGCAGGGGAAGCCAAGGTAGTATTCTACTCCATTTCAGGATCTGAATTTGTAGAAATGTTTGTAGGGGTAGGGGCTTCACGGGTGCGAGATTTGTTTGACAATGCCAAGAAAAACGCCCCCTGTATTATTTTTATTGACGAAATTGATGCCATTGGGAAGAGTCGTGATAACCAAATGGGCAGTAACGATGAACGGGAGCAAACCCTTAACCAATTACTGGCGGAAATGGACGGCTTCGATTCCTCTGTAGGCATTGTGGTACTGGCAGCCACCAACAGGCCGGAAATACTAGATAAAGCCCTTTTACGTCCCGGTCGATTTGACAGAAGAATTATTGTAGAAAAACCTGACCTACCCGGTAGGGAAGCCATTTTGAAAGTTCATGCCAAAAAAGTAAAAATGGGGCCGGATGTAGACTTAAAAGGCATTGCCAAAGCTACAGCAGGGGCCACAGGGGCAGACTTGGCCAACATGATTAACGAAGGAGCTTTAAGGGCTGTTAGAATGGGCAGAATGGCCGTTGTTCACGCCGACTTAAT
>CAZEIB010000230.1:0-3745 GCA_964511785.1 uncultured Oscillospiraceae bacterium | reverse complement strand
GAATTTTCTTCATTCCCAACATTTGTTTTGTTCATTTTGATGGTGATGCTGGGAATAAATATTTAAATCCTCTAATTGGCATTATCCGACCTACATTCAAAAGAGGCATTTTAAAACATTTACCTATAGATAAGGCTAATTGATTGAAGGAAGTATCATCAAAAAGTTTATACACAAGAATTTGATTTTTCAATGTTACGTTTCCAATAATATCATAATATTCTTTCCCCAATAAAAAAGTTGGATCAAGTACTATTTCAACATCTATACCCCTAGAAATAGGTAGAAGAGATTCACATATTCTCTTCCCTGATTCTTCTCTTACTGCTATGCCAGTAAAGTTAGACAAACATCTTTTTATATTTTCTTTTTGTTGATCAAACACTTCAATTTTTTCAGTGCTAAAACTTGAGGAAAAAGCAAACCTAGGTATTTTGAGATCTCCAAAATCTAAAAAAAAAGCTAAATAATTCTCCCTAGTTATAGAAGTATTCCATACTTGATCACTACCAACAACATAATAGTCTGCTTCAGGAGGAGTCGCTCTTAAATCCTCCAAGCAGCTATAGTTAGCAGACAAATTAGGATAATATTTCCGAACAAAACGATTTGCAAAAAAACGCCTTATTTGAACAAATACTAATGATAAAAAACTTTTCTGCTCTGGAATTCTCAAGTCGACTAGTTCAACTTCGTGCCCCATTTTCTCTATCGTTTTATATGTAGCGAATGTTTGCATCATTGCACCATAATTCAATGCTTTGTGAAAAGTAAGTAAAGATACTTTCATTATTTACACTTTATATTATATTTTTTTTCAACCCTATACTTTCTAAAATAAGAATCAAGTTTATTTAAAATAAAAAGGACTCCTTTGTATGGTATAAGATATTTACTATTACTTGCATAATACAACTTCTTTAAAGTTTTATATGGCAAGAATCTAAAAGCCGTCGGATAAAACTTACGTGCTAGATGGTATTTTATAAATATGCTTTTGCCATCTAAAAGTCTAGAATTAAACTTTGCTATATCTTCTAACAATGCTCTATTCCTAGTGATATTAGAATTAGACATCAGCTTTTCTCCTTTTGAAGTGTGAACTATTACCGCAGAGACACCATCATTATGCTGTTCCTTAAACTCATTAATTCCCCAATAGTCTCCTATGGTCAAATCCGACAAACGAGAAGCGCAGGAAAAATGACAATTTGCACAAGAAGAACGGTTAGTTAATTGAGAGCAAAAACTACCTGTAACTATGTTGTACTCTCCATAATCACATATTAAATTTTCAGGATTCTTTATTTTAAGTGAGTAGCGATAATTGCTACTTTTCCATCCATTTTCCTTATCCCTAAAGGAAGTTATTGATTTCACTTTATTTTCTTCATTTTCAGAAAAAGCCTTTAAGGGTAAAATTGAGGGTATTCCACCACAAATTAAGTCTATAGTATATAACAATCCATTATGAGGTTTTTTAGAGACAAAACTTAAAAGCCCAGCCACTTGACAGGGCAATCCACAAAAGAGAACAGTTTTCTTGTTTTTAAGAAGTTTATAAGTTTGCTTATATACACCTGACCAATCACCATGCTGATACTTTGAACCTTGCAGCATAGACAAATCTTCTATAGATGAAATAATTTTATATTTTACTTCTAAGTTAGAAAGCATAGCACCAACAACATACCCTCCTTCATTAAGAATGTTTTCTGCTATAACAGAGAACACACCACCAGATGAGCTATTTTTTCGTAAAACAGCATTCTTTGACCAAGCTGAATATGCATCAACGTCCAAAGAATAATCGACATATTCAAAGTTTGATACTATTGGGCAAACACTAGAACACATATTACAATCGATACACTTTGATATTGATAAATGAGGATATAAATGGCCATCTTTTTTTAAGCTGGCTGTAATTGCTTTCGTAGGGCAGGCGTCTACGCAAGCCATACACCCTGTACACTCAGATATATTAGCCAATTTACTTGCCATTAGTTATCTTAGATTTAACAAGTTGAAAAAAATCAATGTGCATATATTTTTTCAAAATATAGTTCACCAAAAAGCTATAACATATACATAATACCAAACCCGAAAAAACTAGCATAAATGAATCAAATAAAAGAACGATCATACTGGAAATAAAAATAACTACCCATTCTAAGAAAAGTATTTTTTTCAAACGCCTAGATAATTTTATTGAGAAATATTTCCTGCACAGAAAATAAGTTACAAAAACATAAATCAGATAACTAAAAAAATAATTTAAGCCTAGACCATCAAATCCAAATAGCTCAGAAAGCAATATCAAAAAAACATAATCTAAAACAAAAACTATTGATTGAGTTAAAACGAACAATATGGGTTTATTATACGCCATTATTACATAACCAAAAACAAATCCAAAAACTCTCAAAGACACACCTAGTGTCTGATATCTAATTAACACAGAACCAATCTCAAAATCTTCTGAATATAAAAAACTTAGAATATAAGGAGAAAAAATCAACATAAAAATTATTCCAATACTAGAAAGTAAAACACTAAACTCCAGTTGCTCAGAGATCATTCGATTAGAAGTATCACGATCTCCAATGACTTTCATCAGCCTAGGCATAAAATCAACTCCCATAGCAGTTAAAATGGTTCCAACATATAGGTTGGATATTGTCCAACAAGATTGATATATACCAACAGTACTTAAGTCAAAGGAATCAACTAAATATTTTCTTGAAAAAAAACTCATCAATGAACCTATGATTGCAGATATGGTAAAGCCTAAACCTAAATAGACTAATTTTTTTACATTAAAAAAAATTTCTTTTTTTGCGGGAGCACTAGGAATTAGAAAAGATCTCTTTATGAAAAAAGAAGTTGAAAAAAACAAACATAAGACAGAAATAACAAATAAAAAAGGTATTATTTTTTGTTTAAATATTAGGACAGATATAATTACAAATATAGAGCCAAATACAAAGCCTATAATTTGACTAAATGCTAGGGATTTTATCAACCTTAGCCCATTCAAAATAGATATATTCGATTTCACCAAACCATTAAAGAAAACCGCTACTGATATAATTATAAAACCAATATAATAGTTTTCATTTCCAAAAATGAAAGAGCTAATTTTTTTTGCAAAAAGAATTATTCCAATACAAACAATTAAAGCCGAGAAAAAAACCACTTGTTTAACAATCCATATCGTCTGCATAGCATGTTTCTTGTTTTTCGCCCTAGCGATTTCACGCACACCACTAGCCTCAACTCCTAATGTAGAAAAGGAGTTTATCATTTCTAGAAAAGAATTATACAAACCCCAAACACCAAAGCCTTCTGTCCCAATCACTAATGCTAAAACTTTGTTTTGAACAACTCCAAACAACATCTTAATAATTTGAACTACACCAATTATGCCACTAGTTTTCGCTATTGTCTTATATGAATTACTCATTTCAAACAAAAAATCCTACTTAGATTAATAAAAAAAGAACTTAACAAAGTAAAAGCTATTTGATATAAATTCTATCAAATAACCTAAATATACCCAAAGAGATCCTGCAATAACCAACATAAGTTTAAATCCAGCGAAATAAGCTAAAGAAGTTAAAAGAATTATTCTTTAAAATTCATTTTTACAAACAACTTAATAGAACATCTTTTTTATTGATTGTAACATCATTTATTTTTTCTTTTGGTAGCCATACCCTTTGCCATAGCCATATTTATAGCC
>CAZEIB010000229.1:0-3791 GCA_964511785.1 uncultured Oscillospiraceae bacterium | reverse complement strand
TGCTTTTTAACCGGTTGTGAAAGACCGCTGCCACTTTAGGAAAGTCATCATTCTTTCCTTCTTTTTCAATGATAGAGGCCAATGTAATAATCTGATCCATGGTAAACCCAAGGTCTTCTGCCCGTTGATGATGTTCAGCAGAGTAAACCCCTTCTGTTTGAGATAGGGCTTTTACAATAATCTGCTCAGGGGTTGCATCAGTATATACTTCATAGGTATTGGGGGCTAAATACCCCTCCAAAACATACTTTCGTTGAGAGGCGCTGGGAGAGGCAAGCACATCTGCAATATAGTAATATTCAGAAAAATCACTTCCACTTTTAGCTAATGCCAAAAAAGTTTCCCCATTTTCTAAAGCCCCATCTTTTACTAGCTGAGCAACAAATTCTTCAACGGTCCACCCGGGAATAATGGTCACTTTTCGTGTAATCGGCTTTCCGTCTCCACTAGTCAATTGGTCAGCAATCTCGTTCATAGTCATATTTTTTGCTAAGGTATATTCTCCCACTTGAATTTTTTGTCCCAGTCCTAAAAAGTCTAAGTAATATTTAAACACTGTACGGTTTCTAATTAGTTCTTCTTTTGCTAATTCATTGGAAACTTTAGATAAGCTGCTTCCCTCTTTAACGGAAAAGACGATTTCCGCATTATCTTTTTCATCTACAGGAGCTAGAAACTTACCATAAATTATTTTCCATCCGGAAAAACAAATTCCCACAACAATAAGCAAAGAAGCAATACCCACTAGAAGAGGCCTAATTGCCTGCCAGAGAGCGCTATACCAATAAAAACCATACTCTCTCTCATCCCGTAAAGATTGATAATTATAATCTTTTTTTCTTTTCTTTTCTTTCACCGTTTTTCTCCTTTAAGGAAATTGAATACTAAAAATTTTATTTGGGAAATTTTGTTTGGAATTTACATGTTCGGAATTTCTATAGGCAAATCTAAAGAGTGAGTAAGGATTTTTATTACCTCGGCAATAGCCTGTTGCAAACGCATTTCCGCCAATAAAAAAGCAGATACACTGGGATTTGCATAAAGCAAAGCATTTAATGCAGAAAACTTCTCCATCTCTTCTTGTAAAGGTGTTTTTTGTGCTAAAGCAGCCATTTGCAAGTTCATCTGCATGGTTCTATATTCTTTTAGCAAGGTTCTTTGGGTTTCGTCTTCTTCAACTTCTTCTTTTAATTTTATATATTCTTCATAAGTTTCACTTTTTTTCATTTCCTCTGCTAAGGTATATACACTTTGGTAGCTCACTTACTTCCCCCCTAATCATTTAATTCATTTCATTATTATACTACAAAAGGATGATTGCTGCCAACAATCATCCTTTTGTGAAAACCTGTTTTTAATTATATTTCAATAATGACAGGAAGAATCATAGGGGTTCTCTTAATTCTTTCATAAATGAAACGATGAATATCATCTTTTAGTTTGTTTTTAAGGTTAGGCCAATCGCTTCCCTGAATTTTCCCATAAGATAAAACAATATTTCTAGCTAAATCTCTGGTGCTTTCAATAATATCCTCATTTTCTCGAACATATACAAAGCCACGGCTGATGATATCAGGGCCTGAAACCAGTTCTCCCTTTTGCCTATCAATAGCCATTACCACAATAATTAAACCGTCTTGTGACAAGTGTTTACGGTCTCGCAGCACCACATTCCCCACATCACCAATGCCAAGACCATCAACCAATACGTTTCCGGTTTGCACCATTTCTCCTAGGGACAGTTCTTTTTCATTCATTTCAATAATTCTACCTAACTCGGGAATTACAATGTTTTGGGGTGGAGTACCTAAGGCCTCAGCCAGTTCAGCATGTTGCCAAAGCATTCTATATTCTCCGTGAACCGGAACAAAGTATTTAGGCTTAAGAAGCACATGAAGAAGTTTTAATTCTTCTTGGCAAGCATGTCCGGATACATGAACGTCTTCCAAGGCAGAATAGATTACCTCTGCACCACTTCGATATAGCTGATTTAATACCCTTGATACATTTTTTTCATTTCCAGGGATGGGGGTAGAAGATAACACGACCATATCGGTTGAGCGAATTTGTACTTTGCGATGTTCGCCAAAAGCCATTCTGGTAAGGCCTGCCATAGGTTCTCCTTGACTGCCCGTGGTAATAACCACCACTTCTTCATCTAGGTAATTGTTTACCTGATCAATGTCAATCAACGCCTCTGGTGGTACTTTAAGCTCACCAATTTCCATTGCTACCCTGGAAACATTAAGCATACTTCTACCTACAAAACAAATTCTTCTGCCATAGGCTATGGCATTATCTATCACCATTTGAATACGATGAATATTACTGGCAAACATAGCCACAAATACTCTTCCTCTGGCTTTTTCAAAAAGACGGCTAAAAGTATCACCAATTTTTCTTTCTGACATGGTGTATCCTTCTCGCTCTACGTTAGTAGATTCGCATAAAAAGGCCAGCACCCCTTCTTTGCCCAGCTGAGCGTAAGCCGCCAAATCTGTTATTCTACCATCAATAGGAGTATAGTCAACTTTAAAGTCGCCCGATACTACTACTGTTCCTGCTGGGGTGGTAATGGCAACAGATACAGCCCCTGCAATAGAGTGGCTTACATGAATGAAGCGTATGGTAAAATACTTTCCGATTTTAAATACATCGTCAGCTTTTTTTGTATGCATAGGGATATTGGAAATACGATGTTCCTTAAATTTAAGTTCGATTAGTGCCAAGGTAAGTCTTGTTGCATATATTGGTGCAGGTACCTGCTTTAGCACATAAGGAGTTGCTCCAATATGGTCTTCATGGCCATGGGTAATCACATACCCCTTCATTTTTTCTCTATTATTGACTAAATAGGTAATATCAGGAATGACTAAGTCAATGCCCAACATATCTTCTTTAGGAAAAATCGAACCACAATCTACTACAATCATTTCATCTTTGTATTCGAATACGTTCATATTTTTCCCAATTTCTTCTACGCCCCCTAAGGGTATGATTTTTAATTTGTCTTTTGTACTCACTGTATACCTCCTTCTTGTTATTCATAAAACGCTACGCTCGCACTTTATTTAAACCGAGTTTTCTCGGCAACTATTCTTTTTAATGCACAACAATATGCCTTCTATTTTTTGCTGAAATAGAAACAAATATGATCCCATTTTTCATACACATCAAATCATATCTTAGTATACCATATTTATCCTTAACCTTCTACTGGAAGGATTTACAAGTAAAATAAGGTTTTTTTGTTCTTTTTGTCTATATTTTTTCTTCTTAGGGCTATTTTAAAGATTGGTTTTTATTACTTCCACCAATTGGGGAACCCAATTTTTCTTGTTTTTAATTTTTTTATCCACCCACATCATTACTAAAGCCGCTACACCAAGGCCACCAAGGGCCAACAGTATAGTAATGCCTTCACTAAAAGATAGTAAGGTGCCTACAACAAAGCCACCAATCATCCCAAGTAAAGGAATTCCATAGGCCAGCAGTGACGCCTTAGCAATTTGCCCATCAGGCAAATCTACAAGTACTTCATCGCCAACTTCCGCCTGCCCTTTTACAGTGATATTTAAACAGGTATCCTTGCCGCTACAACCTTTACAGTTGCCGCAGGCACTTCCCCGTTGAATTTGAATAGTTAATGTTTCTTCTTTTTTTTCAATTACAATTCCTTTTTGCCTCATTGATTTCTTCCTTCTTTTATAAAACCATTAATATCATCTTTTTGCTTGATTTATTATTATATCATGTTTTTATCAAATTCCCAACTCTCCTTTTAAAATACA
>CAZEIB010000228.1:415-3793 GCA_964511785.1 uncultured Oscillospiraceae bacterium | reverse complement strand
AGCGTGCAACCGATTGTTTTGCAGCCCTATATTGTTTAGATTTAGCTCCAAAGTAACCTTTGGACAGCTTCATTACCTTGCGGCGCTTTTTTTGAGCGTTTACAGCTCTTTTTACACGTGCCATTGTGATTCCTCCTTAAGCTAGCCCATTGGCCTATTTATAGGGAATTAGTGTTTTTATGGTTCTGGCTTCTGCAGCATTGTCAACAACACCTAATTTACGAAGCCTGCGAATGCGTTTGTGGGTTTTTTGACGTACTTGGTGGTTGGCGTTCATTTGTTTATGACGCACGATACCGCTTTTAGTAACGGAAAAACGTTTTGCGGCACCCCTGTGGGTTTTTTGTTTAGGCATGGGAAATCCTCCTTCCAACTGATGAATGGATTATTTTGTAGCGGCAGCTTCGGCTTCTCTGGCCTTGCGTTCGTTACTTTTTTCAGCAAAGCTTTTTTTCTCTGCCTTAGGCGCTAAGATCATTAACATGTTTCGGCCTTCCAATAATGGGCGACGTTCTACTGTTGAATATTCCTCAGTGCGCTTAATAAAATCGTTCATTACCTGTAAACCAATTTCTGAATGAGCGATTTGACGACCTCGAAAGCGTATGACCACCTTCACCTTATCACCATTTTCGAGAAAGCGTATGGCGTTTTTAGCCTTGGTTTGAAGATCGTTTTCTTCAATGGTTACAGAAAGCTGTACTTCCTTTAAAGAAATGACCTTCTGCGCTTTTCTCATTTCTCGTTCGCGTTTTGATTGTTCGTAACGGTATTTGTCATAGTCCATAAATTTGGCAACAGGGGGTTTACTGTTGGGAGCGATTTTGACTAAATCTAAACCAGCTTCCTCAGCAAGGTCCATTGCTTGCTTTGTGGGCATAATACCTAGTTGTTGTCCGTCCTGACCGATAACACGCACTTCTCGATCGCGAATTTGTCCGTTGATCATAAGATCGGTGTTGATGTTCACGCACCTCCTAAATTTGTCATGCTGTTCAAACAAAAAAACAGCGAGTGAAACCACCCGCTGTAAATAGCAATTTTGTTGCGTAACCTGGCAAATCACTGTTCGCAAGGTGAGAAACGGGTAGTTTCTTCTTGATACGTTAGTTATTATAGCAACTCTCCCATAAATTGTCAACTGAAAATAGAAGAAGAAGGGAAAATATCTTTGAGTTAAACAAAATAAAGAGAAAGGAAAAAAAGAGGGTTTACTGATTGTGTTGAGGTAGGGCTATGGATATCGTTTTTTATCATTATACTATTCTATAGTAGAAAAAAATGATTCGTATGAAAAAGCAAAAAATTAAGATAGTAAGAAAGTGGAAAATAAACAAATCTTGACAAAATTGTTGTTTGTAAGAAAATCTTTCGGCTTTCATAGATTTTCATTGACGAACAACCGCTTTTATGGTAATCTATTTCGGTAGCCGCATGAAAAAGGTTTTAAATGTGCTTGCACAACCTTATTCAGCGAGATTGTTTTTAGGAGGTGCTGCACCATGTATGCGATCATTGCAACAGGTGGTAAGCAATACCGCGTTTCTCAAGGAGACATAATTTACGTTGAAAAAATCGAAAAAGAAAACGATGAAACCATTCAATTTGATGTTCTTCTATTAGGTGGCGAAGGCGATGTAAAAGTTGGCGTACCAACCGTTGAGGGAGCAAGTGTTGAAGGAAAAGTGCTTGGACAGGTAAAAGGGAAGAAAATTATTGTTTATAAGTACAAAAGCAAGAAAAACTATGCCCGTAAAGCTGGCCATCGTCAACCCTATACCAAAATTGAAATTACTGCAATTAATGGATGATTAAGGTAGAAATATTTGGCAATAAATCTTTGCCGGAAGGGTTTAGATCACAGGGTCATGCAGGATACAACCAAGCAGGATACGATATTGTTTGTGCCGGTGTATCTGCACTAACCATTACCTGTGCCAATGCCCTTGAAGAAATTGCTCACTGCCCTGTAAAGGCAACAGAAGAGGAAGGATACCTTGAAATAATGATTGGAGAAAGTGCAACACAAATCCAACGTTATGAAGGGGCTTTACTTATTAAAGCAATGGTATTAGGCCTTAAAGATATTGCCCAAAATTATCCCAAACATGTACAAGTGATTGAGTAAGAAACGGAGGAAGTCAAAATGATTAAAATGAATTTACAGTTATTTGCCAAGAAAAAAGGCGCTGGCTCAACCCGTAATGGCCGTGATAGCGAAAGTAAACGCTTAGGACCTAAACGAGCTGACGGACAGTTTTCATTAGCCGGTAATATTTTAGTACGTCAAAGAGGTACCAAAGTATTTCCAGGTGAAAACGTTGGCAGAGGCAAAGATGATACTTTATTTGCTAAAGTGGATGGCATTGTTCGCTTTGAAAGAAAAGGGAAAGACAAAAAACAAGTTAGCGTTTATCCCGTTGTTCAATAATAATCAATTTTAAGGCACCTGCTAAGAATGTTCTTAGCAGGTGTTTTTTGTTAAATAGTAGGTGATTAGATGTTAGGAACTTTAGTAAATACATTGGCCATTGTTTTAGGAACAGTGGTAGGGCTTTTATTACGGAAAAAACTTTCAAGTAAAGTACAACAAACCGTTATGACAGGCCTTGGAATGTGCGTTGTTGTAATGGGTATTGCAGATGGCATTCAAACCCAACAAATGATTCTTGTTTTAACAGCTGTTGTACTTGGCGGTATTGTTGGTGCGCTGCTAAATATTGAAAACACGCTTGAAAATGTTGGGAATAAAATTGAAAAGGCCCTCTTAAAGAAGAAAGACGGAAAAGAAGAAAATCTGATTGCTAAGGGTTTTATTACAGCTACTTTGGTATATTGTGTGGGGGCAATGGGTATTTTAGGGGCTATTGAAAGTGGCACCCAAGGAAATCATAACACTTTATTTGCTAAAGCTATGTTAGACGGTACTTCGGCAGTGTTTTTTGCAAGTGCTTTAGGACCGGGGACAGGCCTTGCAGCCATAGTAGTATTTTTTTATCAAGGTGGGATTACCCTTTTGGCTAAATGGATTGCTCCTTTTATGAGCGAGGGAATTATTCGAGAGTTATCTGCTGTTGGAGGAATATTAATATTGGGTATTGGGATTAATTTATTGGAAATAAAAAAGGTATCGGTAGCAAACTTATTACCAGCACTACTGATTCCTATTGCATATGGATTAGTTTTTAAGTTATAATGGTTTTATGATCATTGAAGATAGAAAAAAACATGTTCTTAGTATAAGGAGAAAAAATGATAGTTATTTTGCGAAAAGGTGTTAACCAAGAGAGTATCGACCATATTATTAATATCATCAAGGAGCAGGGGGTAACAGTAGCCCCTGTTATGGGTAGCTCTTTGGTTACATTAAGCCTTGTA
>CAZEIB010000228.1:0-405 GCA_964511785.1 uncultured Oscillospiraceae bacterium | reverse complement strand
ATTGCCCGTATTGAAGCTAACCGAGATGTGGAAAGAATTATTCGTGTAGCACAGCCTTTTAAACGAGCCAGCCGTCTTTATCAAGAAGAAGGCAGCCATATTAAAGTGGGTAGTCACATAGTGGGTGGAGAACAGCTTACTGTGATTGCAGGCCCTTGTTCAGTAGAATCGGAAGAACAGATTGTTGCTGTAGCCCAAGCAGTAAAAAATGCAGGAGCTACTATGCTTCGAGGCGGTGCTTTTAAACCCCGCACTTCTCCCTATGCTTTTCAGGGGTTGGAACATGATGGGTTGAAGCTTTTACAAGTGGCCAAAGCTGAAACAGGCCTACCTATTGTATCGGAAATCACAGGGGTTAAAGATGTAGAGATATTTGAAAAGATGGTAGATGTAATACAGGTTGGG
>CAZEIB010000227.1:0-3794 GCA_964511785.1 uncultured Oscillospiraceae bacterium | reverse complement strand
CTATCATGGGTGTAGTTCCGATTAATTGTTTCCATAGAAACAGGGGCTGTTTTGCCGTACCTTAGCTTTTGCCCTGGGTTGTTCGGATCCTCAAAGTCAATATATTCCACAACGTGCATAATGTTTCCTTTTGGGTTGATCACTTCCATACCCTGCGGCACCGGAATATAATACACTATTTCCGTTACAGGATAGTGCCATTGGGGTATGGAAAAAGGATAATCATAACTTCCAGTCCCTCCAGTCCCCATTAAAATAGGATTGTTAAGCAAATAACCATAAGGATAGTAAATAGAATTAATATAATGCTGCAAAGCCACAGGAGAACGCCCACTTGCTAGAAATTTAGGGCCATTGGCCAAATCGGTAATTTCATTGTTCTTATTGCTATCTAAAATAACAGATGACCCTTTGTGAATTGCTTTGGTCAGTTCATTACCTTGCCCATCTTTGGCAACAGCTATGGTATAAAGAGGAATTTTATCTGGATTATCTTTATAGGCAACCATTAATTCACTTAATTCGTTATAAGCATTTACTCCAAATGGACTATTATTACTAGGATAAATTTGCATACCAAATGAAAGGGTTAATTTAGCATTGTTTGCAGGGGCAAAATCAATTACAAAAGCGGTTACTGTTGTTTTTGCAGAATCAAAGTTTTTCAAAATAGCTGCATCTTCACCTTCATAATACTCTTTAGGCAAAGCTTCTTTTTCTTTTTTTGTTATTGTATATCCTTGTCCCTCATTAGGCTCCGTTACCAATCTAAAAAAAGGTGGCAAATATACTGTTACACTTTCAGCCTGATCGGCAAAATAAGGCTGGTATTCCAATATCATGGTTGTGGTTTCTGTAAAGCTATTATAACGAACGGTGAATTTTTCCCCATCTTTAAGGCCCAAGCTTATAGAGCCTGTTTCTTCGCTTTGGGCAACTGCCATTTTAACCTGATCTGAAATAATCACTTGTTTTTCATTGGTGTTTTGAATTTCTTCGTTGATTACTTCATCATTTAATACTTCGTTCGTTGTTTCTTCCTCTACTACTAAAGAAAGTGAAGATAGGGCTCTTACTTCATTTGTACTCTCTTCACCCTTTGGTTGTAATTCCCCTGCTATTGCAGCAATTACACAGCGATAGTAATAGGCTCCGTTTTCCTCTGTTCGTAAAACTGTTAATTGGGGGCTGTTTGCTCCCTGTATCTCTTGTGTATCTTCTATTTTTTGCCAAATTCCCGTTTCTTCTTGTGTTAATAATAGCTCTTTATCTTCAAAAAGTTGGCTGTTTCCTCGTTCCCATTGATAAAGAACATCATTCAAACTTACCTCTACTTCAAAAACAGCAAAGGAGTTTTCTGAATCAAGGTCATCTTTAGGTTGTACAATAATAGATAAAGGTTCTTTTTTTTCAAAAGGCAAAGGCCTTTCAGAGGGTGCTACTGTTTCTTTCACAACGGGTGTGCTTTCTGAAAGGTTTTTTTGAAAGGCAATTTCTTCTAAAAGAATTTCTCCATTTATATTATAAAAGCGAGTGCCTTCTTTTTGTTGTAGTGTGCTAATATAACCATCAACCATTTCCTGGCTTTCAAAAGGGCGAATTTGCTCTGCTTTAATAAAACCAGTTTGCATTTCTCTTTCTTCTTGTATCGCAAAAGCAATCTGCATCCAATCCCCTGTCTCGCCAACCCCTTCTCGGTCAACAACATATACAACTTGATTTTTTTGACTAACTTTACCTAATTTAATTTTCTTATCAAAATTATAGACCGTAGTATGTTTTTCCACATATCCATAACCTGAATAGAAAACTGCAAGAGGAGCCTCTGGAGTTTGTATAGGCTCTTCTGGGTTAGTAGTCTCTTCTGGGTTAGTAGTCTCTTCTGGAGCAGCAGTCTCTTCTGGGACAGCAGTTTCTTCTGGAGCAGGAGTTTCTTCTGGGGCAACAGTTTCTTCTGGATTAGCAGTTTCTTCTGGAGCAGGAGTTTCTTCTGGATTAGCAGTTTCTTCTGGAGCGTCCTCCCCTTTTTCTGCAATCGGGTTTTCAGGTTCAGATTCTCCTGGTTCTTCCACTTTTTCATCTTTAACAATAATAGACTTTTCCATTGACCCTTGTGTGTGTTTTTCCTTCTGTTCAATGGTATTGGCATAAGCACGTTGAATACCAATGCCCCCATCTAATAGTGGTAGAAACAACAAAAGCATAGCCAAAAGGCCAGCCATAACTTTTTTTCCTATATCAAGCTTTTTTATATTCATATATATATATTGCCTCCAAACAAGTTTTTTTACAATTAATTAACAACATCACTTAAAGTATAGGATATTTTTATTTATTATGCTAGTATTTTCTTGTTTTTTTAACTCTATTGTTAAACTTAACCCTAATGCTTAAGAAGGCAAGTAGAACAAGTTCTACTATACTTAAAATAAACGACCAAAGTTAAAGCACAGTATACGTCTTTACACCACAAAAAACATCTACTAACTGTAATACAGTTAGTAGATGTTTCTGATCGTCAAAGAATCCTTGCTTTACATGATTGAAAGCAAGGGTTCTTTGGTATTTTTGGTAAAAGGCAGTTGAAAAGATGAAAAGGCGCAAGAAGAAAGGGTTTCCCTAAGCCCACATTGCCATCTTTTTGAGATTCATGGTAACCCAAGGAGCTCATAGGCTCTTTTTTTGATAAAAGAGCACAAAGCAAAAGAACAACCATTAGCTACAGGCTGAAATATACACTAAAAAAGCTTTACCTTCAACAAATACTAGGGTAAAGATTTTCTTATGACCATTATTCAACACGCCCTTTAGGTAAGATGGAAAATAGCTATTTGATGGTCTCCTCCATAGATTTTGTACTTCTATCCGACATTTTAAAAGCTGTATACAAACGGCTTTTTCTCTCCACAAAGGCGGGCAGATATATCTTAATTTTTTCTCGACTAGATAGCATGGTATCCAGTTCCCAATGACTAAAGTTTTCTCTGTTTTTTACTTTTTCAGGACGCTCTGAGATGGGAGTACCATGAACAAAAATACCTCGTGTTTCTTTTCGTTTCCCTTTCCTTTTTGGCGAAGAAGCCTACAGTCACTAACTCCAATTTTACCTTGATAAAACCAGCTATAGATGGATTTTGTACTTACTTTTTCTTTGGTTGCTGTATGGGCTATTTCTTTATGGTGCACTTCATTATAAAATCTACCACAAGAAAAACGTCCTATTTGACTGTGTCATTATTTTGACACTGCTGTGGCAAGGCTTTTACGGGTTTTAACATAATTTTTGATATTTTTATACATTTTTTTGAATTGGTATAGTATTGACAATTTATGATTAATATGGTATTTTTTTCTCTAATAGCTAATTTAAGGAGTGTTTATATTTTATCAACGTCTAGATTTTTTAATGAAAATTACAAAAACAAGTAATAAATTTAAAGTGGTAGCAATATTTGCCGGTAACACCAGGGCTATTAGCAAAACAGAACACCTAACCGATGGTGGAAACCTACAAACAGTTTTTCCCTTCTCTGAAAGGAAGAGAAGTATATGAGGTTCAATTAGTGTTTCCGATAGGTTGTTTTCTTAATATTTTTTATTTTTTTTCATAAGGAGGTACACTATGCGTTTTAAGAAAACATTCGTTTTTTCCCTAATTTTTATGCTGTTATTTAGCAGTCTATTTCCCATCCAAGTATTTGCCGAAATCGAATACATTCCATCAAAAATAATCATCAAGGTTTCTCTAACTGATAGTACCAATAGTACAATACTATTAGAAGGTGCTGAGTTTG
>CAZEIB010000226.1:623-3814 GCA_964511785.1 uncultured Oscillospiraceae bacterium | reverse complement strand
TCAGGAAATGGCATTGGATGATGCCCGCCGGGTGAAGACACTTTCACCGGGGCAGTTGGTTATGAAGCGGTTTTTTAGGAATAAACTGGCGGTGATTGGATTGGTAATCCTTGCTGTTATGTTCCTGTTCTCATTCCTGGGGCCCCTTTTATCACCTTACACCCAAACGCAGATTTTCCACAAAATGGACAGTGCCCAAAAGGACTTTGCCGGAGCGATAATTAATACCGAACTGCGCTATTCAGTTAAGGACGGCGAAACCTTCGGTTCACCCGAACGCTCACGTTTCTTGCTTGCCAAAGGAAAAGGATTAAACGTTTTCGAAAGCGGTGATAGAAGTTTTTCTTTCGTTGAAGAAGGAGACGATTTCTATCGAATTTTCCAATTAGAGTCATTTGCTGAATCTATGTTAGGTGATATCAGCATGGCTGAAGGTAAAACGCTGCCTGCCGGCTTTGAGGCTGCTTTGCTAAAAGCTGAAAAAGCAGGAACCACTCAATTCGAACATGACAAGGTGCACTATACATTAACTCGCCAAGGAAAAAAATCTGTCGTTTCCACAGAGACTGATATTGCTGTTGCAAGTTTTGATATTCTGGATGCAGTAAAGGCGGAAGATAGTCGTTTGGTTTCGTCCTTCGATTTCCGATTAGCCAGCGGTACTGCTGAAGCAAAAGGCGAAAAAAACTTCACCCTTGATGGAAAGAAGTATCAGCTGGAAGGAGAAGAAGGGGCAGTAGTAATTTTAGATCCGGACGGAGAGCCCGTTGCTGAGATTACGAATATTGTCATCAATCCTCTCGATGCTAAGGATTTTCTTACTGTAGAATTTAAAGCCCTGGTCCGCGATGCAATTGCAAATCGGCATGATAAGTTCCAATACACTGAACTTAACGGTGAAAAGGTTGAATACACCGTTCAAAGAGTAAATGCTAATATCTATATTAAGAAACCCGTTCAAGTAACCCTGATTGATATTTATGCAGGTCCCAGCGAGGAACATTTACTTGGCACAGACAACGCAGGCATGGATATGTTAACTCGCCTGATGTACGGTGGTCGTGTCTCTTTGTTGGTTGGTTTTGTTACCGTTTTGATTGAATTGGTGATTGGTGTCATTTTTGGTGGTATATCCGGCTATTTTGGTGGAGCAGTTGATACCTTCATGATGCGGTTTGTCGATTTGTTCAACAGTATTCCAACCTGGCCAATCCTCTTGATGCTTGCTTCTGTTATGGATACTTTGGAAGTAGGTCCTTACCAACGAATGTTTATCCTTATGGCAGTTCTTGGTATTTTAGGTTGGACAGGTATTGCCCGTATGGTTCGCGGACAAATTTTGACACTTCGCGAGCAAGATTATATGGTTGCGGCAGAAGCAACCGGCATCCCCACCCGTCGCAAGATTTTCCGTCATTTGGTCCCAAATGTAATGCCTATTTTAATTGTTTCGGCAACCGGCTCATTAGGTGGTCTGATTTTGACCGAAGCAACCCTGGGCTTCCTCGGCCTGGGTATTAAATATCCGATGGCTTCATGGGGTAGTATTATCAACCTTGCCCAGGATGCTTATGTTATGGCTAATTATTGGTGGATTTGGCTACCGGCTGGTTTGATGATTATGTTAACTGTTTTGGGCTTCAACTTTGTTGGCGATGGTATGCGTGATGCCTTTGACCCAAGAATGAGACGCTAAGGTGAGAAAATGACCGAAGAAAATGAATTGAAACAATACGATACAACAGATTTAGAAGACAATCAGGTTATCGAAAAGATTCACTTATCAACAAAAGAATCCGCTCGTATTACCCGCGAAAATCGCAAAATTACCGATGCGATCGAAAAACAACGCAAGCGCAGAAATGTTCCCGAAAGCGAATATCTGACGCAGATGCGAGACCCAAATAACGTTGCTGAATTTGACGATTTGCATTGTTACTTCTTCACCGACATTGGTACCGTAAAAGCGGTTGACGGTGTTTCTTATGATGTGCCTCAAGGTTCAACCGTTGGTGTGGTTGGTGAATCGGGCTGTGGTAAATCTGTAACTGCATTATCCTTAATGCAATTAGTTCAACGACCGCAGGGGCAGATTGTTAAAGGTACCGTTCGTTTTAACACCGGCGAAAAAGTTTATGATATTGCCAAAACACCGGTTGAGGCAATGGAGAAAATTCGTGGTAAAGAAGTCTCCATGATTTTCCAGGAACCGATGACAAGTTTAAACCCTGTTTTTACTGCCGGAATGCAGATTGATGAAGTGATTGAACTTCATTTCCCTGAATTGAACAAAGAGCAGGTGAAAGCTCGTTCAATTGAAATGATTGAAATGGTTGGTATTGCCAATGCCGAAGGTGTGCACAAAATGTACCCCCACCAACTTTCCGGTGGTATGCGCCAGCGTATTATGATTGCTATGGCTTTGGCTTGTAGTCCTCGATTAATTATTGCGGATGAACCGACCACCGCTTTGGATGTAACCATTCAAGCTCAAATTTTGGATCTTTTACGCAATTTGAAAGATCAGATTAACTCCAGCATTATGCTGATTACGCATGACCTTGGCGTTGTAGCTGAGATGGCAGACTTTGTTGTGGTTATGTATGCCGGGCGAATCATTGAAAAGGGTACAGCTCAGGAAATTTTCAATTCACCTGCGCACCCCTACACGATTGGTTTGATGGCATCCAAGCCGGTTATCAATAAAGAAGTTGACGAGTTATATAGCATTCCCGGTACTGTTCCTAATCCGATCAATATGCCAGATTATTGCTATTTTAAAGACCGATGTAATCGCAGAATGCCCATTTGTGATGGGGCATATCCTCCTCAATACAACCTTACCGATTCTCATATGGCAGCTTGTTACTTATATGAAGATGAGGAAAAGAAGGCTAATTATGGCAAATAAAGAAGTAATTACTGAAAAACCAGATAATGTCGTTGAAGTAAAGCGACTAAAGCAATACTTCCCAATTAAAGCTGGCGTGATGCAGCGAGTTGTCGGACACGTAAAAGCGGTGGACGACATCAGCTTCAAAGTTAAGCGCGGCACGACAATGGGTTTGGTAGGCGAATCCGGCAGTGGTAAAACTACCGTTGGAAAAACAATGTTACGCTTAAATCAAGCGACCAGCGGAAAAGTAATGTTTGATAATACTCCGAGAGAAGTATTTAAACATTACAAAGAA
>CAZEIB010000226.1:0-613 GCA_964511785.1 uncultured Oscillospiraceae bacterium | reverse complement strand
GTAATGTTTGATAATAAAGACATCTTTAGCTTAAATAGTAAAGAATTGCGTGCTATACGACCTAAGATTCAAATGATTTTCCAAGACCCTTATTCGAGTCTTTCCCCTCGAATGCCGATTAGCGAAATCATCGGCGAAGCGGTTAAGGAGCATCACATCGTGCCTGCTTCTGAGTATGACGCTCATTTGGAGCGGGTTATGCTCGCCTGTGGTTTGCAGCCGTATCATAAAGACCGCTACCCTCACGAATTTTCCGGTGGGCAGCGACAGCGTATCTGCATTGCACGTTCTTTGGCTTTGAACCCAGAATTCGTTGTCTGTGATGAACCTGTTTCTGCTTTGGATGTTTCCATTCAGGCGCAAATTATCAACTTGCTTGAAGAGTTGCAAGATAATAACGATATTGCTTATTTGTTCATTTCGCATGACCTTTCGGTTGTTCAACATATTTCTGATTATGTCGGCGTTATGTACTTAGGTGATTTGGTCGAATATTCTGAGAAGAAACAGTTGTTTGCCAATCCTGCGCACCCCTATACCAAAGCTTTGTTGAGCGCGGTACCGGTGCCTGATCCGAACTATAAGATGAACCGCATCATTTTGGAAGGTAGCA
>CAZEIB010000225.1:0-3847 GCA_964511785.1 uncultured Oscillospiraceae bacterium | reverse complement strand
GAACTTTGTATTTCTCTATCGGCACCCATTTGTTTTAATATTCTTCTGGCCTGTTCATCTTGAATAATTTTCTTTCCCGATTCAACATCTTGTAAATATTTTTCAGATACACCGGATTTTTTTGCTACCTGTTTTAAAGAAAGATTTTGCTTTAGCCTTTGGGCTTGCAATAAATCTCCTAGTCTGCTCATAGAAACCTCCAAAATATCATATGTTATTAATAGTAGATGAGGGTAATATAACACAGGGGAATCTCTTTGTAAATGCGGCAACCCTTTCTTGACAAGAAAGGGAAAATAAGATATAATTAAGAATAATTACTGATAAGGAGGAGGCAAATGGTTACAAATCGTAATACAATTCAACGAGACTTGGTTAGGCATGCTGTAATAGAGCTGCCCCATCCAACGGCAGAAGAAGTATACTTAAGCATTTTTAAAAAGCATCCTTCTGTAAGCAAAGCAACTGTATACCGAAATTTAGGCCTTTTAGTAGAAATGGGTGAAATTAATCGTTTTTCTACCGGAGGCTCTTTTGTGCGTTATGATTATAATACAAGCGAACATTGTCATACCTATTGTACAAGTTGCGGGAAAATAGAGGACCTATTTTGCGAAAATACAAAAGGGTTATTGAAAATTGCCGAGGAAAAGGTAAAAGACACCGGTTTTTCCACAAAAAAGAGCGAACTGGTTTTTTACGGCCAATGTGCTGGCTGTATTCAAAAGTGATATTCTTTGGTGTAAGCCATGAATATAGATTTTGTGCATATTTTAAAAGGAGGATTCTATAATGATTAAAGATGTAAAGAACCTAAAGGGAAGTAAAACTTTCGAAAACCTGCAAACTGCTTTTGCTGGTGAATCGCAAGCACGTAACAAGTATACCTATTATGCTTCTAAAGCTAGAAAAGAAGGATACGAGCAAATTGCCGATCTTTTTATTGAAACTGCAAACAATGAAAAAGAACACGCAAAAATTTGGTTTAAATTGCTAAACGACGGTGAAGTGGCAGACACTGCTACCAACTTAAAAGATGCCGCCGCCGGGGAAAATTACGAATGGACCGACATGTATGCAGGTTTTGCCAAAACTGCTAAAGAAGAAGGCTTTAGCTATGTAGCCATGTTGTTTGAAAAAGTTGCTGCCATTGAAAAGCATCACGAAGAAAGATACCTAAAATTATTAGACAATGTAAAAGAAGGCATTGTTTTCTCCAGAGACGGAGATATGATTTGGAAATGTGAAAATTGCGGTCATTTACATGTTGGTAAAAAAGCGCCAGGTCTATGCCCTGTATGTGAACATCCTCAAGCTTTCTTTGCTTTGGAAGTTGCCAACTATTAATTTATAGCCAAATAAAAAAAGCCCTTTATAGGGCTTTTTTTATTTTCATCTCATACTTAAACAAGCAGCGCAGCCACCGTCTCCGGTTTCTCGTAAACTGGGGGGCATGGCGGCCCCTACTTCTTTCATGGCCTTAATCACTTCATCGGCAGGTATAGGGGTAGGTATTCCACAAAGAGCCATAAAGGCGGCAGATTGAACGTTGCCTATGGCCCCTACATTGCGGTAAACACAGGGAATTTCCACAAGGCCCTCTACTGGGTCGCAAATCAACCCTAATATATTCATAATGGCAAAAGCCACAGCCGAAGCTACCATGGCAGGGGTACCTCCTTGAAGCTGTACCAAAGCCCCTGCCGCCATGGCAGCGGCGCTACCGCATTCTGCCTGACAGCCTCCTTCAGCCCCTGAAATAGAGGCGAATTCCGCTATGACTTTTCCAATGGCGGCAGCGGTAAATAAGGCTTCTACTAAAGCTTGGTTAGATAAGCCTAAAGTTTCTTGAAGAGCCATTAAAGTGCCGGGTAAAATACCACAAGCCCCTGCTGTAGGGGCAGCTACAATTTTACCCATGGCGGCATTGTTTTCGGCTACAGCCAAAGCATAGGCACAAGCTTTTGTAAAAAAAGGGCCCATAAAATCGGTGGAAGAAGGATGATGATACAGTAAAGTTGACTGACCGCCAACCCTGCCGGACATAGACCTTAAATGTGGATTTAGCCCTGCTTGAATACTTTCTTTCATTACAAAAAGGGATTTCTCCATTTGAAGATTTAGCTGCTCTTGGGATACTTGGTCTTGCTCGCTTTGAAGGCGACGGGCTGTTTCTCCGAGGGTTTCCTGATTACTTTGGCTCCAGGATACTAGGTCGTTTAAGGTATAAATCATTAGGCAATCCTCTTTTCTAAAAAGGTAGCGTTTTGAACGTGCTCCAAGTGATTCAATTGCTGTAATACTTCTAAAGGGATGGAACTATCTACTTCTAATACCATAATGGCTTTTTCTCCAATGCTTTGCCTAAATACCTTCATAGTAGCAATGTTAATGTTGTTTTGAGCAATTAAGCCTGTAACCTGGGCAATGGCTCCTTTTCGGTCATAATGTTGAACGATTAAGGTGGGATCATTTCCCTTAAAAGATACTTCTAAATCGTTGAGCTTTTCTATACGAATATTACCTCCTCCAATAGAGGCACCTTGAACTTTAATGTCTTTTCCTTTTTTTCCCTTTACTTCAATAATTACCGTGTTTGGATGGGCCTCTTTAAGGTCTATGTGCCTAAAAGAAATCTCCAAGTTTTCTTCTTTAGCAATGGTTAAACTATCTCTTAACCGTTCATCATCTACATTCATGTTTAGCAATCCTCCTACTAGGGCACGATCGGTGCCGTGGCCTTGGTATGTCTTGCTAAAAGAACCGTGAAGGCTTATAATGGCCTTTATAGGCTCATCTTCCAAAAGCTGCCTAGTAATAAAGCCGATACGGGCAGCGCCGGCAGTATGAGAGCTTGAGGGTCCAATCATAATAGGACCGATAATATCAAAAAGATTCATAAATTTCTCCTTTGTTAAGTTCTTATTTAAGTATAATATACAATAGGAAAAAGTCAATTTATGAAAAGAAAGGATCATTGAAGAACATGATAAGACATATTGTTTTTGATATGGGAAATGTATTACGTGCTTTTGTGGTGGATGATATTATAGCAAAATATACCCAAGACCCTTTAGAAATAGAGGAGATAAAAGAAAAATTGTTTTCCCATCTTTGGGGAGAGTTAGATAAAGGAACTATTACCTATGAGGAGGTAAAGGAAGTTTTAAAAAAAGAGTTATCTTCCACTGTATATTCTAAGGCAGAAGAGCTTTTAGACACTTGGCATTTTCATATGCCCATGGACCCTCAAATGGAAGAATTAATTCCTATTTTAAAAGATAACGGCTATCATTTATATTTGCTATCTAATGCCAGTGTTCGTTTTGAAGCTTACCAAAAAACCACAAAGTTGTTTGATTATTTTGATGGATTTGTAGTATCGGGGTTTTATAAAACCGTTAAGCCTGAAAAAGAGATTTATGAAATTCTATTCAGAGACTATCACTTAGTTCCTTCAGAATGTGTTTTTGTGGATGATACCTCAATCAATGTTGCTACAGGCAATGCGCTAGGAATGAAAGGCTATGTCTACGATGGGAATTTTCAAAAATTGCTAAGCTTTTTTGATGAAGTTGGGGTACATTACGAAAAAGAATAAAAGTTCTAGGATAATTGGTTGAAGTTGTGGTATAATTAATTATGGATTTTTCCTAAACAGAAAGATATAGGAGGACATGACAATGGATAAGTATTATTGCAGTGTTTGTGGATATGTGTACGATCCAGCTGAAGGAGATCCGGATAGCGGTATTGCACCTGGAACTGCTTTTGAAGATATCCCTGAGTCTTGGACATGCCCAGTGTGTGGCGTAGACAAGTCTATGTTCCAATTGCAACAGTAATA
>CAZEIB010000224.1:3358-3914 GCA_964511785.1 uncultured Oscillospiraceae bacterium | reverse complement strand
ATGGCCAGTTTTTGTTTCATGCCTCTTGAATAGCTGGATATAAAGTCATTTAGTACTTCTGTCAATTCAAAATAAGCGGCATATTTTTCAATATGCTCTTTTCTTTCTTTTACTGGCACTTCATACATATCTGCTAAAAACTGCAAATATTCAATGGCTTTTAGCCGTTCAGGTAAAGGACTGTTGTCTGCTACATAGCCTATACGTTTTTTTACTTCTATGGGATTTCTTTTTAAATCCTCCCCATCAATCCATATCTCCCCTTGATCGGCATTGATAATTCCTGTCATCATTTTAATAGTGGTGGTTTTTCCTGCACCATTTGGCCCAATAAAACCAAAGAGTACCCCGTTTCCTACAGATAGATCAATATTGTCTACCGCCTTTTTTCCACCCTTGCCATAGGTTTTTGATAAGTTTTTTAACTCAATCATACTTCCACCCCTTTATCCGTTTATATTTTTATTATACTTTGTAGCCTGTTATATTCCTAGAGCTTTTGTTTAAGTTATTCATTTAATGGTTTGTTTTGACAGTTGCTTTTTTTAATATCTTA
>CAZEIB010000224.1:0-3348 GCA_964511785.1 uncultured Oscillospiraceae bacterium | reverse complement strand
AAATGAACAATTTATAGATATATTACCAACTGGTTCATATGCTTTTTTTAATATCTTATCCATTAACAATCACTATCTAAAACTTTTCTACCCATATATACGTTTAGGGCTGGAGAAAATCGCCCCCAATGAGGCATTACCTCTTTTTTATACTCCAACCTATTTTTATTTAATAAACGGGACTTTGGCTTCTTTTAGCAGAATAAAAAGTAAAGGGTTTAAACTATACACTTCAATATCTTAATACCACAAATAAAAAATCAACCTGCTTCAATATCGCAGGTTGATTTTTTATTCTTGTAATGCTCTTTGAGCAATCATGTCCTTTACCTTCATTAAACGGGTTAAAGAGCTACGCTCATTTTCATCTAATTTCATGGTAATATAGCGAATGGTTTCCTCAAATTGAGGAATCATTACATGCTCAAGGGCATTTACCCTTCTTCGAGTTTTTTCAATCTCGTCAGCCAATAAATTACAAGTTTTTTCTACTTCTGCCAATTTTACTAAATTAGGTAACACCTTTGCCATAGTGGCAATGGCCCCATCTAACTGGGAAGAAGTTTCGGCAAAGCCGTAAGGCAATACCACTTTTTCAAGGGAAGCTTCATCTGCCCTAATTACCGGTACTTCTACAGACATAATATTGCTTTTGCCAATGGTTACTTGGGCATTTCTGGCAGGATATAACACTGCTTCTTCCAGCATTTGAGGATCCATTACCGCCCTTGCCATTGCAAAGTCTTGTAAAGCTACTGAAAGTTCTTTTTCTACCTGCTGCCTTAAAGCAAAGTTTTCTCTAACTAAAATAATAAACCTGCGAACCATTTCATCTCGCTTATCTTTTAGCAGTTTATGCCCCCGCTTTGCAGTAACCAACCTGCGTTTAATACGGGTTAGTTCCATACGGGTAGGGTTTACACGTAGGACGGCCATTTTTATGCCTCCTTCGTTTCAGCTATAGGCATAAACTCGTCAAGCATGTCTTCCCTAATCCGTTTTAGCTCTCCCCTTGGGAACATGCCTAATAGTTTCCAGCCAATGGCTAAGGTTTCTTCAATGCTTCTGTTAGCATTATAGCCTTGGGCAACATATTCTTTTTCAAAGGCATCGGCAAAGGCTGCATACAGTTTATCCATATCCGATAGGGCAGCATCCCCTAAAATGACTGCCAGTTCTTTTGCATCTTTCCCTCTGGAATAAGCTGCAAATAATTGGTTCATGGTAGCTGCATGGTCCTTACGGGTTTTGCCTTCTCCTATTCCTTTATCTTTAAGCCTGGAAAGAGAAGGTAGCACATCAATAGGTGGTTCAATGCCTTTGCGGTAAAGTTCTCTGCTTAAAATAATTTGCCCTTCGGTAATATAACCTGTTAAGTCCGGAATAGGGTGAGTTTTGTCGTCTTCCGGCATGGTTAAAATAGGAATTTGGGTAATAGAGCCTTCTTTGCCAATAATTCTTCCGGCTCGTTCATATATGCTTGCCAAATCTGTATATAAATATCCGGGATATCCTCTTCGTCCAGGTACTTCTTTACGGGCAGCAGATACTTCACGTAAGGCTTCAGCATAGTTGGTAATATCTGTTAGAATAACCAATACATGCATGCCTTTTTCATAGGCTAAATATTCTGCAGCCGTTAAAGCCATACGGGGGGTTGCAATACGTTCAATAGCAGGGTCATCTGCCAAGTTCATAAAAAGCACTGCTCTTTCAATGGCACCTGTACGGGTAAAGTCGCTAATAAAGTAGTCTGCTTCTTCAAAGGTAATCCCCATAGCACCAAAAACCACAGCAAACTTACTGTCTGTTCCCAGTACCTTTGCTTGACGGGCAATTTGTGTAGCAAGCTGAGCATGAGGTAAACCACTTCCTGAAAACACAGGTAATTTTTGCCCACGCACTAGGGTATTCAGGCCATCAATAGCAGAAATCCCTGTTTGGATAAATTCACTGGGGTAGTTTCTGGCAGCCGGGTTTAAAGGTTCTCCGTTAATGTCCATTCGCTTGTCCGGAATAATTTCAGGCCCTCCGTCTTTGGGTTCTCCCATACCGGTAAAAACCCGACCCAACATATCCATAGAAACCGATAGTTCAATACTTCTACCTAAAAACCTTGCAGTACTGGTATCAATACGCAAGCCGTTACTACTTTCAAACAGCTGTACCAAGGCCTTATCGTTTTCTACTTCCAGTACTTTCCCTCGGCGAATTTCACCATTTTCTTGGCGAATTTCAACCAATTCGTCATAGGTTACCCCATCTACCCCTTCTACAAGCATTAAAGGGCCTACCACTTCTTTAATGGTTTGATATTCTTTCAGCATTCTCAAAGACCTCCTTCATCTATAAGTGCGGCCATTTGGCTGCTGAGTTCGCTTTCAATCTCATCAAATAATTGTAGCTCTTTTTCAGAAATATATTTGGCACGGCCAATTCTTTCCCTTACGGGTAAAGAAATAATTCCTGATAAGTTCGCCCCTTCTTCAAGGGCTTTTTGCCCTCTGTCAAGGAAACTTAAAATTAAATGAAGCATTTGATACTGTTTGTTTAAAGAAGTATAAGTATCTACTTCATCAAAAGCATTTTGATGTAAATAGTCTTCTCTAATAGACCTTGCCGCTTCCAAAGTTAAGCGGTCTTTCCAGCTTAAGGCATCAATCCCTACCAAACGTACAATTTCATCAAGCTCCGCTTCTGCTTGCAAAACCCCCATGGCTTTAGACCGAAGTTCATTCCATTCAGGAGCAATACTGTCTGAAAACCATTGGCTTAATTTATCAATGTACAAAGAATAAGACTGCAGCCAATCAATAGCAGGAAAGTGCCTGCTGTAAGCCAGTTGAGCCGATAAGCCCCAGAACACTTTAACAATACGAAGGGTGGCTTGAGAAACAGGCTCTGAAATATCTCCCCCGGGAGGGGACACTGCTCCAATGGCAGAAATAGAGCCGTAACGTTCTTGATCTCCTAAGCAACGAACCACACCGGCACGTTCGTAGAACTCTGCAATACGAGAAGATAGGTAAGCGGGATATCCTTCTTCACCGGGCATTTCTTCCAGCCGTCCACTCATTTCACGCAGTGCCTCTGCCCATCTACTGGTGGAATCGGCCATGATAGCCACTTTATAACCCATGTCTCTATAATACTCTGCAATGGTAATTCCTGTATAAATAGAAGCCTCACGGGCAGCAACAGGCATGTCGGAAGTGTTAGCAATTAAAACCGTTCGTTTCATTAAGCTTTCGCCGGTTCTTGGATCATATAGTTCTGGAAACTCCATTAAAACGTCTGTCATTTCGTTTCCACGTTCACCACAACCTACATATACAATAATGTCTGCAT
>CAZEIB010000223.1:0-3915 GCA_964511785.1 uncultured Oscillospiraceae bacterium | reverse complement strand
GTGATACGAGCAATAATAATCCGTTTTACCATTCCGACGCTGCTTGAATACCCATTGTGTCCGGCCTCCGCCCCTCGTCTGGTATGGTATTAAAAATTTCTTATAGCAAACAGGACATATGTACGCCTTGCTTACGCCTCCGTAGCGTTCATGTTTTTTCATTTCTCCGCCATCTTTCTACTCATAAAGCATTTCATAAAGCCCTTTTATACGTGCAACAATCATACTCATATCATTTTGGGGTTCTAATCCTTTACAGATCTGTTTGCTTTTTCTTTCCATTAGCTTAAGCTTCTTCAGTTTGCATATCTGCATTATTATTTCCTGTTTTATCTGATCTTCTGCATATTCATGTGTTATATGACTGTTTTGCCATAATTGCTCTAATTCATATTCTTCAAAGTTTTCAAGCATAACTTTATAATCTTCAGTACCATCACAATCTGCTAAGAGGCTCTTCCAGGTGTCATATTCGGGTGCAAAGTATTCTGTATGCATATTTGTAATGTCACGAATTATTTCATCATATAAAGCCCCCTCTACTATTTGCTTTATATCAAAGAGCAATTCGGTATATATACTTTGATTTTCCCTTAGTACAATTTCTCCATTATTAAACATAGTTATCAATTCATCCAATAAAGTTAATTTATTCATATAATCACCCCACTATTTAAGTTTTAATTTGCCAAATTTGTATATCTAATATTCTTTTTCTCTTAGCACTAATAACAAATAGCAACCATTACGTTCAGGATCTGATGAAGCCACTATTTGACTAAATTTAATAACCTTTTTTTCAAGTAATTTATCTGGTATATTTGCAAAGCTACCTTCATATAGACTAATCCCGTCGTCAGGGTGACTATCTTGTATAATCACTTCAAGCTCATTGGTTAGTCCATTTGTCTTTATCCATTCTTTTTTCCAATCACCTATTGTTTGTCTCACTCTTTTCCTCCCTGTGGGTACATGGGCCTCTATATTCGCTATTTGGCCTGTTAAAATTTAGTAAGCATACATCAGTAAAAGCATTTATTTTTATTTTACACTTGACAAAGTAAACGGATTGCTATTTTATAACAGTTAAAGGGAGTTAATTGGTCCCCCTACCGATTACTACTTGGGAAAAAGACTTGTGTGGAGTTTGGTCGCTTTTAGCACAAGTCTTTTATATTACACTTTTCTCTCGATAATTAATTGTCATTTTAAACCTCAGATACTTTCTGTATTGAAAATCTAGCTTTTCTTTTTGCTTTTATTGTTGGTTGCTAAAAGATATTTTTAATTATATTCCTGCTTCTTGTAATTCTGTATTTGTTTTAGATTCTAAATTTGATAAATTAATAGTTTTTTGTGCTTGCATACCTGAAAGAAAAACCAATGCCATATCTGCTTCACTTTCAGTGAGTGCAATAGCTTTATTTAACACTTGCTCTTTTTTTGTAATTTCTTTTAACATTTAATCACCTCTTTTAAAAGTATTGTCATGGAATGATTCAAGCATAAATCAATTCATTTGATTTGTCAACATTTTTTATTGACTGATTCAACAATTTCTGATATGTTTTAACTTATAAGGAGGATAAAAAATGAATCAATCTGATAGGATAAAGCTAATTATCAAAGAAAATATGTTAAAGCAAAAAGAATTTGCAGCCAGTGTTGATATAACAGAAAGTTATATCTCAAAGCTTACAAAAGACTCAAGCATTAATATTTCTAATCATTTGCTAAGCCTTATTGAAGAAAGATATGGTTATAATCCTGAATGGATAGTAAATGGAACAGAGCCAAAATTCAAAACTATAAGTAAAAATGAAGGTTTATCCGATAAACACAAAAAACTAATTTCTGAACTTGAAAAATTACCAGAAGATGAACTTATGGCCATAGAAGCTTTTATGGACTCTCTTAAAGCCATAAAAAATGGATTAAAAAAGTAAGTCTATTCAAAGGCTTATTTTTTTATTTTTATATAATATTGTTTATGCGGTAATTGTATATTTCAATGCGGTAATTTGTCAACATTTTTTTGTTGACATTGCGGTGTTTTTGTTATATTTTTAAATAGAGAACTGAGGTGATAATAAATTGAAAAATCGTATTAAATTAATTCGGAAAAATTCTAATTTAACCCAAAGTGAATTTGCTAAGAGATTAGGTACTGTTCAAAACACAATTACTGGCTATGAAACAGGTCGCCGAAACCCAAGCGGTTCAGCTATTACTTTGATGTGCCGGGAATTTAATATAAATGAAGATTGGCTCAGAGATGGTACTGGGGAAATGTATCGAACGGATTTTGATGATAATTTTCAAGCTGTTATGGAAGACATTGGGGCAAATGATCCAAAAGCCCGACAATTTATTTTAGACTACTGGCACCTTAGCAATTCAGATAAAGAATTGTTTCGGCGCTTCGTAAATAAATTCTTAAAAATATAATCTTAAAGGGGGATTACTATGAAAAAGTCTTTTTTAATTATTACATGTACTCTTTTATTTTTAGTTGGTTGTGGGACGGATAAAACAGCCAATACACCTAATGTTGAATCTTCAGAACCTACACAAACAACAGAATATGATAATGAATATTACTATGAATTGATTCCAGAGTTTTCATTAGAGATTCAGGGCCTGCAATGGGATTTTAGTAATTTGGGGTTCTCATCCTCTCCCAATACTTTCTATTTTAACATGTTGGAACCTTCTAATATTCAAATTGAAGATGATACTATTACAGCCACTGGTGTTCTTAGTGATGAATACCATGCAACCGAAGAGGCTGTCAGCGTTGTTTATAAAATACAAGATGGATATATTAAATCTGCTAAGCTTGTAACCGAAGAGGTTCTGATTCTTACTCCTATTGTACCGTTTTCAATGGATATCGTATACGATTCTATTGAAAGAATTAGCTTTTTTTATGGATGGGGTGAAGATAATAATAATATTGTCACTTATGATAAAAATGTCTATACCCTTGAACTTTTTGAGGATGATTGGGATGATAACTATACTTATATGGGTTCGGTAACAGTAACGGACGCAGACGGAAATATATATCAGACCTTCAATGATATACATATAACATATGTTGAAAATTACAATGATGTTTATAGTTGGGCAGTAAACCCAGGACAGTCTAATGCAAGCCTTTTAGCAGTATCACCCATAGAATAATCTGTGTCCCAATTTGGGACACAACTATTTCAAAAAGAAATTGAGGAATTCTACCCCACATCAAAGTAAAAGAGTAAGCCCCTAATTGATAAAGGCTTACTCTTTCAATTTTTTCATTTTTTTATAATTCTCATACCAATCTAAAAAGCCATCGTGTAGCTTTTCTTCAGCTAATTTTCTAGCTAGTATAGCAGTTTCAATATCCTCCGAATAAGCTAGATGGTAATATACTCCTTTAAAATATATATGCGCGCGATACTTTTGCCTTCTTTTGTCCCAACCAACACCGCGGTGTCCAGTGGTGCTGTTTTTATAGGCTTTCTTATTCTTAATAGCACCAAGCGAAGTACCAAATACCTTGTCTGTTTTATGTGCCTTTTCAAGTGCTGCACTATTAGTATAAAAACATCGACAGCTTTTTGTAGCACCGGATTTTAGGGAATGCGTGGTAGCTGTTAATGTTTTACCATGCTTTCCTTTACCTTTACCTTACTTACAGAAGATTGAGGCCTTTTAACCCTTTGTGCTGAAGCCTTTGCTACCTGCTGCTCTTTTATTCTTGTGCTTGCACTCTCCATCGGTCTTGCTGCAGCCGGCTTAGCAGGCTCCTGTATTGGTTTTGTTTTTGTAACCGGTCGCTCCACGTTCGCCGCTTCTCTTGTCACCTCTTTTTTATCCTTCATGGATGATCTTACTGGATTCGGCACTTCCTTTGATATACTTGTAACC
>CAZEIB010000222.1:3140-3918 GCA_964511785.1 uncultured Oscillospiraceae bacterium | reverse complement strand
GTGGCAAAATTAATGGAAACTAATAAAATGGCTATTTCGCCTATTATTGGTCAAATTGCTGCCATAAGTGCCGGGGTAGTTAAGCAAAAACCTTTGGTGGATTTATGTTATATAGAAGACAGCCAAGCCCAAGTAGATATGAATGTGATTATGAATGAAAAAGAAGAATACATTGAACTACAAGGAACAGGAGAAGGAAGAAGTTTTACAAAAAGTGAATGGGATGAGCTTAACAGAATTGCCGGTAAAGGAATAACAGAGTTGTTAATAAAACAAAAAGAAGCTTTAGGAGAAAAGAGTAAATACATTCTTTCAAAACCTACTTTAGTGGTAGCGTCGGAAAATCAGCACAAAATAAATGAAATTATGCATATATTAGCGGAAGATTACCATGTAATCTCTATGAGTGAAGCCGGTTTTGAGGGAGAAATAGTGGAAGATGGCAATACTTTTGCTGAAAATGCTTTAATTAAAGCCCGTATAGTAGCCAAAGAAACTGGGTTGGCAGCCCTTGGAGATGACAGTGGTTTAGAAGTGGAGGCTTTAAATGGAGCGCCCGGAATTCATTCTGCAAGATTTGCAGGAGTTAATGGAGACGATGAAAAAAATAACCAACTGCTTCTGGAAAAAATGAAAGAAGTGGAAAATCGAAAAGCCCAATTTGTATGTGCTATGGCTTTGGTTGACCCTCAAAAGAAAGAAGAAATAAAAGTAGAGGGATTTTGCAAAGGTGAAATTTTATATAGTCCCCAAGGGAAAGAAGGATTTGGTTATGACC
>CAZEIB010000222.1:0-3130 GCA_964511785.1 uncultured Oscillospiraceae bacterium | reverse complement strand
GGAGGGATTTCCCAAAAGGAGAAGAATATTGTAAGCCATAGAGGGAAAGCTTTAATGGGGTTATTAAAGGTTCTTAAAGGGCAAGGCTAATCATGTTTACTTTAGGGGTGTTTAGCGATAGCCATGGAAATAAAGAAAATCTTTTTAAAGCCATGGTGCTAGCTCAAAAAAATCATGGAACAAAAGGCTTTGCTTATTTAGGCGATGGGGCGGGAGATTTTTTGGAATTAAAAAAACACTTTCCTTCTTACCTTCATTGGCAAGTGCAAGGAAACTGTGATTATTTCCATCCTATGATTTCCTTGGAAAAAACCATCGTTCTTGAAAATCAAAAAATATTCTTAACCCATGGACATCGTTATGGGGTTAAAGAAAACAGAAAAAAACTAATGGAAGAAACAGGACGTCGAGAAGGGAATATGGTTCTTTACGGCCACACCCATCAAGAAATAGTAGTGGAAGAGGAAGGGATTTGGGCAATAAATCCCGGTAGTATTGGAAAGGCTCTAAATCCAACCTTTGTTATTGTAAAAATAGAAAAAGACCAAATAAGCCCTTACATTGTAACCATGTAAGGGCTTATTATATAGAAAAAGGCTTTTTTTTAACGTATGGTTTTAAGGGCCAACATTCTGTCGTGGCCCTCAATTACTGTATTTGCAGTAAAGTGCAAAAGTACTTGATCGTCACGCATAATGGTTAAAATGTTGATCCCATGGTTCTTGGGCAGGTCTAATACGGCCAAGCTTTTTCCAATCCATTCTTTTTTAGGGCTCATTTCTAAAATTTCAAAATCATCAGAGCGATGGAGATAATCTAAAGGGTCCTGGTTTAAGAGTTTATGGGTTACTCTTTCGGCCATTTCCACCTCAGGCATAATCACAATGTCGGCTCCTACATTCTCCAATATTTTTTTTTGTCGAGGACCAGAGGCTTTGGCTAAAACAAAAGGAGTGCCCATTTCCTTTACAATCATGGTGGTTAAAAGCTCTGCTTCAAAATCGTCACTGAAGGCTACAATGACTATATCATAATTGCTAATGCCTAAATCACTAAGTACTGCAGGGTCAGAAGTATCTGCTTCAACAGCGGTGGTAGCAAACTCGGAAGCCTCATGAACCAAAGCAGAACTTTTATCACAACATAACAACTGACTATCATTTTTTGATAAAGCTTTTGCCACAGTCATCCCGAACTTGCCCAAGCCTAGTACGGCAAAAGAGGTGTTTTCATCAACTTTAGGGAAATTCATTTTTTATCTCCTTTTATTACGAATAGGTCATCCAATAAGTACATCTTCTTCAGGGTAATGAATATGATCTTCGCTGGCATGCATTTTCTTATGCAGGGCCAGTGCAATACTAATGGGGCCAAGCCTGCCAACGAACATACAAATCATAATAACCACTTTACCAAAGCTCGTCAAGTAAGGCGTAATACCCGTTGTGAGCCCCACAGTTCCAAGGGCAGAAGCGGTTTCAAAAAGTAAGTCCATAAAAGCATAAGTAGCAGTGCCTTCACTAAACTCTAAAAAAGTAGCGGCAATAAACCATAAACTAAGCATAACTCCAATAACCGTAATGGCTTTTTGTAAAACACGACGAGGAATTCTTCGTTTAAAAACATCAATATCTTCTCGCCCTTTTAATGTAGCAACAATACTGGCAACTACTACAGCCAAGGTAACTGTTTTGATTCCCCCTGCCGTTCCACCGGGAGAGCCCCCAATGAGCATAAGAATAGAAGAAATAAATTTAGAAGAATCGGTAAGGGCATTTTGATTAATGGTAAAATACCCTGCAGTACGCAAAGTAACAGATTGAAAAAAGGAAGCTTGAATTTTGGTGAAGAAAGGTAAAGAGCCAAGGGTTTGTGGATTATGATATTCAGTAACAAAAAAATAAACTATACCAAAAAGCAATAAACAGCCCGTGGTAATAAGGGCAAGCTTGCTATGGATGGAGAGTCTAGGGGATTTTTGATCTTCTAAGGAGTCATTTTTTGCAAGACGAAATTTAAGGATGGCATAAAGGTCTTTCCAAACGGTAAATCCAATTCCTCCTGCAACAATTAAAAACATTACAGTTAAGTTAAGTAAAGGAGAAGACACGAAGGATTGAAGGCTATTTTCTCCAATAATATCAAAGCCGGCATTACAAAATGAGGAAACAGAGTGAAAAATACCCCAATAGGCAGCTTTGCTAAAGGGAACTTTTTGACTAATAGAAAAGAATAAAAACAGTAATACAGCGCCAATTCCTTCAAACAATAAAGTACCTTTAATGGCAATTTTAACAATACGTACCATACCCTGCAAACTGTTTTGGTTTAAAGAAGCCTGAACGGCCATACGTTGGCGCATGTTTACTTTTTTACCGGTATTAATTACAACAAAGGTAAATAAAGTGACGAAGCTCAGGCCTCCAATTTGAATCATAATTAAGATAACAATTTGGCCAAATAAACTCCATTGGTTTGCAGTAGTAAGGGTAACTAAACCCGTTACACAAGTAGCCGAGACACTGGTAAAAAGGCAATCTATATATTTAGCCTTAGGGGCGGTAGCTTGCTGAGAAAAAGGCATATATAATAGCATACTGCCTAATAACAAAACCAATAAAAAGCTGAAAACCACAAGTCTTGTTGCAGAAAGTTGGCGCCGATATTTATTAAAAAACAAAGTAAAGCGGTATAGGCTTTTTTGTAATTGTTGCTTCAATGAGGTAACTCCTTAATAGCTGTAGTTATTTATAAAAAACCCTTTTTTATACAAACTTAAAAGGGGTTCAATGGCTATCATAGACCTTAAAAAAACCTTTGTCAATAGGGAAATTGAATTAAGAAAAGCCCACGATTGCGGGCTTTTCTTAATTTTTTAATGCTTTGAGTGCTCCTCCTGCCAAAAGCATTTTTCGCTGTCTTGGGGAAATATGAAGTTGAAGGGTATAAGTAAGGTTTTTACTTTGGTTAACACATTGAATGGTAGAGGAGCCATCCTCTACTTCTTCTTTAATGTTGGGAAAAATCAATTTATCTTCAAGGGCGATGCTTTCATAGTCTTCTTTTTTTTCAAAAACCAAAGGGAAGATACCGTTATTAATCAAATTATCTTGATGGATACGGGCAAAGG
>CAZEIB010000221.1:0-3922 GCA_964511785.1 uncultured Oscillospiraceae bacterium | reverse complement strand
CTTCATTCCTTCATTCCTTTTTTCTTTATGTTATTCTTTTCTTTTCCTTCTGTTAACATTTTATCGCTTTTCCCTTGTTTTTATGGTAAAATAAGCTTATTCACCCTATTAGAAAGAAGGTTATCATTATGACAGTAGTGATTGTATTATTGGTTCTTGTTGCTCTTATCATCCTTTGGGCTATAAGCTCTTATAACAAATTTGTTGCTTTACGCACTCGGGTAGAAGAGGCTTTTTCTACCATTGATGTTTACTTAAAAAAGCGTTATGATTTAATTCCAAATGTGGTGGAAACGGTTAAGGGCTATGCAGGCCACGAAAAAGAAACCCTGGAAGCTGTTATTTCTGCCAGAAATAAGGCTATTTCCGGCAGTGGCGATTCTCAACAGCGGCTACAAGCTGAAGGAGAGTTAACCAACGCCTTAAGCCATTTGCTTATGTTGTCTGAGGCCTATCCTGATTTAAAGGCTAATGCCAACTTTACTCAACTTCAAACCCAATTAGGAGATCTTGAATCTGAAATTGAAAAGGCCAGAAGGTATTACAACGGTATTGCTGCTCAAATGAATACCTCCATTCAGCAGTTCCCCGGTAACCTGATTGCTTCCGTGTTTGGTTTTAAGGCCGTTCCTTTCTTTGAGGCTGAAGATAGCCAACGTGAAAATGTTAAAGTACAGTTTTAATAATATCGAGGTGCTAAGATGAAAAAAAATCAACGAAGGGTGCTTTTATGCGCCCTTTTTCTATCCTTATTCCTTTCCTTGCTCCCCTTCACCCCGGCTTTAGCTGATGATGACCCTGGCTATACCATTACCTCCTTTGATACCCAAGTGGAAGTGGATGAAAGCAGAGCCTACCACGTTACCGAAACCCTTCAGGTTCATTTTCATGAAGAGCGTCAGGGGATTTTGCGTTCCATCCCTTTACAGGGCGATGCGGAAACCTACCATATTACCAATGTTTCTGTAGAGGGAGATTCCTACCGTTTAGAAGAAGACCATAGCAATTTGGTTATTCGCATTGGAAAAAGGGGCACTTACCATACAGGAGCCAAAACCTATGTTATTAAATATACCCTTGAACATTTTCAAGATTATGTTTCCGATGGAGATTATATTTATGTAGATTTATTAGGTACCAATTGGGATACGAAAATTTATAAATTTACAGGTAGCATTACCTATCCTTCCACTGCTACTTTTGATCGTTTGTTTTTGTCAAGTGGCGGTTTTGAAACGATAGGAAATAATAAAAACGTTACTTCCCATGAAGAAGATCATCGTATTGTTTTTAAAGGGGATAGTAGTTTTTCTCCTTATGAAGGGGTAACAGCCACCGTTCGTCTAAAAGAAGGTGCTTTTCCAAAGGCTCCTGAATTTTTATTTCCTTACAAAATAAATACCTTTAAGGGAGACTATCTTCTAACCAAAAACAAAGAACTACAAGTAAAGGAAAACCTTCAATTTTCTATTACTCAAGAACAAATTAACGATTTTTCCTCCTTTGTTGAATTCCCCCTTTTTCAACAGAAGGAAGCTTTGCTGAAAAACTTCAATCTTATTTCTTCCACAAATGAAATAGCTCTTTCTTCTCCTACCCCTAATTCCAATCAAAATACCCTTTCCCTTTATTTTACTAAACCTGGGGTTTATGATATAAGCTATGAATATACATTACTGCTTCCCCTAAGCAACCAAAACCCTTTTAAAAAAGAATTTATTTCTCCTTTAACTGTAAATTTTCTATCCAATATTGAAGGTCCCGTATTACAAAGCCATTTTTCCTTCACCAGTGAAGTGCCTTTAGAAGAAGTTTCTGCTGTAATGGGTCGCCTTGGAGATAGTGATCTTTTTGATATTTCTCATCAAAATGAAGTAACTTTCTTCACTTCTAAAAACTCTTTATACCCGGGAGATCCTTTCAGTATCAATGTATTGGTAAACCAAAAAGACTTTACCCGAACACCCTCTACTTTATCCTATCTTCCTCTTTTGGCGGTTTTGATAGGGTTACTCCTTACATATTATTTCTTTCATAAAAAGGGAAGAGATATTCCCCTTGCCTCCGTTGTCAGTATCCATCCTCCTGACAATCTTTCAAGCCCGGAAGCCGGATATGTACTGAATGGAAAAATTACCAATGACCAAATGATTACCATTTTATATAATTGGGCTAACGATGGTTATATTCAAATTGTAGAGGTTGCCCAAGAAAAAGAAAAGAGTAAAAAGAAGAAATCTTCCGATTTAAACATGGTTAAGCTTAAAGACCTTTCTCCTTCTCATCCTCCTTATGAAATCGCCTTGTTTAACAAAATGTTTGCCAGAGGAAAAGAAGGGGTTGTAACCAGTAAAAACTTGCGCAATTACTTTCTTTCCGATTTACTTACTGCGATGAACGGCCTTACTAAAAAATTTAACCGTGGGGAAAAAGCTTTGCTTAAAAAAAATAGCGGCTATGTATTTTTTTCTTTTCTTTTAGGCTTTATTCCCCTTGGACTTTTAAGTTTGGTCAGTGCTTTTCTCCATCACACTATAAATCCTTATGTTTTTTTCGCCTTTGTCGCCTATATATTCATCTTTATTACTTGGATGGGTGAGAAGAAAATTTCTTCTATTGTACTCACCTTACTTTTTGCCATTGGCTTGGCAACTATGGCCTGGTATCTCTTGTAAGCGCTGTTGCAACCCCTTTGCTAGTTACCCTTATTGCAATAATAGCCGGCTTTTTATCTCAACGTACCAGCTATGGCCAACGTATTACAGAAGAGGTTTTAGGCTTTAAACGCTTTATTGAAGTAGCTGAAAAAGACCGATTGGAAGCCCTTATTGAAGAAGATCCTGCTTATTTTTATCATATTTTACCCTATGCCCAAGTATTTGGCTTAACCAAAGTATGGACCGATAAGTTTGCCGATATTTTATTACCTGCCCCTGATTGGTATGTTAGCGCCACCCCATGGGATACCATGCATACTATGATGTATTTATCTCATATGCAGCGTTCTATCAATAACTTTGAACGCTCAGCCCTTTCTACCCCATCTACCAGTTCCGGCAATTCTACTACAGGAAGTTTTTCCGGTAGAAGTGGCGGCGGTTTCTCCGGTGGTGGTTTTTCCGGTGGCGGAAGTGGCGGCGGTGGCGGAAGCAGCTGGTAAGCTTTTCTCTAGAAAAGTAAAGTTAAGTAAAGCCCTGTGAAGTATGATGCTTCACAGGGCTTTTGCTTACCTTGTTTTTTACACATAGCAACCTTTTAGTTTTTTGCATATAAGTAAAAAGCTGCAAAAGTAGATTGAAGATAGGCTTGTAGAAATAATGCACCTACTTGTGTTACAACGCTACTAATAATTGAATCCCCTAAAACAGTGCCTACAAAAGTTAATAAAAACTGCCATCCAATAAAGGAAAGGGTCAGCATAAAATAAAACATTTTTTTTCCTTGCATTATTTGTTTACTTTGGCGAATACTTTCCATTGCCCCCATATTTTCGTTATCAATTATTAAATAAGTGGCTAAAGCGTAACTAATAGATGCTATAATCCCCGGAACAAAAAACAACAAAGACCATAGACCGATGAACAAAGATTTGGCAAGCATTAACCGCACATTACGCCACCAGTGAGGCATTTGGGAAAACACCTTTTTCCAGCTAGGGTTCTCCCCCCGATGAATGGCCATAAAATAACTTTGTACCCCAAGGACTAAAGTAGGTATAAAAAACATATTTACTAAGAGAATGAATAGCATCCATAAGGTTGCTGCCATGTTAGATGGAATAGAAGTAGTAAATACTACACCCATATACCCAATCTGTCTAAACCGAAAAACCCCTGCCCTAAACCCCACTATCATAATAGCATCTAACAGAAATCCGATTATTGCAGGGGCAAAGCAAACTGCAATAGCCGTTTGCCACTTT
>CAZEIB010000220.1:0-3949 GCA_964511785.1 uncultured Oscillospiraceae bacterium | reverse complement strand
ATATAAGTCTGCATAAAACCCATTTTGTTTCAGCAGCTCTTCATGGTTCCCCTGCTCTATTATATCCCCTTGATTCATTACCAAAATCATATCTGCATCTTTTATGGTGGAGAGCCTGTGGGCTATTACAAAACTGGTTCTATTTTCCATTAGCTGATCCATGGCTTTTTGGGTAATAATTTCAGTTCTTGTATCTACAGAAGAAGTTGCTTCATCTAAAATTAGCATTGGGCTATCTTGAATCATGGCCCTTGCAATAGTAAAGAGTTGTTTTTGCCCTGCAGAGATGGTGGTATTTTCACTTAAGATTGAATCAAATCCTTTAGGAAGAGATTTGATAAAGCCATAAATTCCACAAGCCCTGCAAGCAGTAATTAACTCTTCATCTGTTACCCCTTCTTTACTAAAGGTTAAGTTCTCTCTAACAGTACCTTCAAACATCCAAGTATCTTGCAGCACCATACTAAACATGCTATGAACATCTTCTCTAGTCATATCAGCTATAGAAGTATCATCAATTAAAATGCTGCCACTGTTAATTTCATAAAAGCGCATGAGTAAATTAACCATTGTGGTTTTTCCCGCTCCTGTAGGGCCAACAATAGCTACTTTTTCGCCGGGCTTTACTTTTACAGAAAAATTATTAATAATTATTTTATCCGGCTTTTCAGGATAGCTGAATTTAACCTCTTTAAATTCTACTTTTCCTTTTACCTCTTCAGTAAAGGGCATTTTTTCACTTTCGTCTTCCATCTCTTCTTCTGCTAAAAAGCTGAAAACCCTCTCACCTGCCGCAGCAGCTGTTTGAATGTTGGTCATTCCTTGAGCAATGGTAGACAAGGGAGAAGTGAACAAACGTACATACATAATAAAAGCTACAATTACCCCAAAAGTAATCGTACCATTCATGGTAAGAGCCGCTCCAACAATACAAACAGCCACATAACCCAGATTTCCTACAAAACCCATTAAAGGTTGCATAATTCCTGAAAAAAAGTTAGCTTTTCGGTTGGCATCATATACTTCATAATTAAGTTTGGCAAATTGTCCTTTTACTTTTTTATTGGCTCTAGATAACCTAATCACATCATGTCCTGAATACATCTCTTCAATATAGCCATTCATATTTCCTAAATTTAATTGTTGTTTAATAAAAAATCGTTGAGATTTTGACATAATCAACGCCATCAGTACAAAACCGATAATCGTTACTCCCAGTGCAGATAAAGCCATTCTCCATTCAGTAACAAACATCATCACCAAACAAGCAACAAACTGTGCAATGGCACTGGCAATTGAAGGAATGCTGTTAGATAAAGCCTGCCCTAAAGAATCTACGTCATTGGTCATTCTGCTTAACAAATCACCATGGGAAGTTTGATTGAAATATTTTAAAGGTACCCGATTGATTTTTTCAAATATTTTACTTCGCAATTCATTGGATTGCTTTAAAGTAATGGTAGTCATAATAAAATGTTGTACATATGTAAAAATAGCACTTGCTCCATAGAGCACCAACAAAACAATTCCTACTTGGGCAATTTTTTCTAAATTAATTGTTCCAAATATGCCTTCAGAAATATAATCGGTAATTTTACTTAATTGATTGGGTCCTAAAATAGTTAGTATGGCACCCAATACCGCTAATACTAAAGAAACAATAATATATTTCATTCGCTTTTTTGAGTGGCTGGTAATTTTATTTAAAGATTCCATCATAGATTTTTTTTCTTCCGGCATTAATTGTCCTTGGCCCCCTCGGCCTCTGCCGCCGCCATGTCCCATCATTTCTTCATCTCCCCTTTCTTAGGATACTAACTCTTCTTGAGATAATTGAGAGTTGGCAATTTCTTGATAAACGCTGCAAGTTTCCAATAATTCTTCATGGGTTCCTATGCCCATCATTTTTCCTTCATCTAATACCACTATGGTATCAGCATGGCGAATGGTACCAATACGCTGAGCAACAATCATTAACGTTGTTCCTTTTAAATCCTTAGCAAGGCCTGCTCGCAAAGTAGCATCAGTTTTATAATCCAAGGCAGAAAAAGAATCGTCGATAACCAATATTTCAGGTTTTCTAGCCAAGGCCCTTGCAATGGATAACCGTTGTTTTTGCCCCCCTGAAACGTTGGTTCCTCCTTGGGCAATACTCCCTTCAATCTCTCCGGGCATTTTAGAAACAAAGTCAATCCCTTGGGCTATCCTTAAAGCCTCTCTTATATCATCATCAGAAATGCTTTGGGCGCTTTCCCCAAAATCTATATTGTCTTTTACAGTTCCTGAAAACAAAACCGCCTTTTGGGTAACATAGCCAATGCGATTATATAACCCTTCATAAGAAAACTCTTTAACATCTTCTCCGTCCAAAAGCACTTTGCCTTTTGTAGGGTCAAAGAATCTGGCAGCCAGAGAAACTAAAGTAGTTTTTCCACTACCCGTTGCGCCAATAAAAGCAATGGTCTCCCCTTTATTTACTTTAAAATTAATATTCGATAATACCTCTTCTTCTGCATCAGGATACCTGAAAGAAACATTTTTAAATTCCAATGTTCCTTTTTCTTTTGTTTCAATACGACTACCTTCATGAATCGTAATTTCTTCCAATAATACTTCATTTACCCTATCTGCCGATACTTTAGCCCTTGGCAGCATCATAAAAATCATTACAGTCATCATAATAGACATTACAACAAAGGTAGCATAGGTACTAAAGGTTACTACATCTCCAAAAAAGTTTGCGCGTGCAGCAATATCTACAGGGCTAATGTTGTTAAGTAAACTTGCCCCCACCCAATAAATAGCAAGGGCTAATCCATTCATTGCCAGTGACATTACCGGCATTAACACAGCAAAAGTTCTTTGGTTAAAAAGTTGAACCTTGGTTAAATGATTGTTGGTTTCGCTAAATTTGTTTTCTTGATACTCTTCAGCATTAAAAGCCCTTACAACTTGAGTTCCTTCTAAATTTTCTCTGGTCAGCCTATTTACTTGGTCAATAAGCCTTTGTACAATTTTGAACTTAGGCAAAACCAACATTGCAATAATAATAAGCAAAGAAATCAGTACTACAACAAATATTGCCGTAATAGCTGATAGCTGCCAACTTTTATTCACAATTTTAATAATAGCCCATACTGCCATTACCGGTGCTTTAATCATCACTTGTAGTCCCATGGCCACCACCATTACCACTTGACTTATATCATTGGTGGTACGAGTAATTAAACTTGGAACAGAAAACTTATTCATTTCTCTTTTTCCAAAATCTGAAACTTGATTAAAGAAAGCTTCTCTTATTGTATAGCCAAAGCCTGAGGCAACTTGGGTGGTTAGGTAACCGCAAAATATGGTTAACAGGGCGCTAGCAAAAGTAATTCCCAACATTTTAAGCCCTACAACCCATATTTGACTCATCTGACTACCTGGTGTTTGTATTAATACAGTTAAGTTTTTCATAAATTCCGGTAAGGTTAAATCAAAATACACCTGCCCTAACACGCCAACAATACAGATAAGAGCAAGAAATACTTCTTTTTTTCTCATTCGTTTGATTAATTTTATCATACCAACAATCTTTTCCTTTCCAATTTACACCCGAAATAATTTGTCTTCTTCAAGCTATAGAACTCCTTTTTTACAATTTCTTAAAAGCAAAGTTGTTTTTATTCTCCCATTTTTACATTAGTTCTATTTGCAACCATTTAATTGTACACTAAAATGAAAAAAAATTCTTGTACAAAAAAGGCTTAATGTAGTAAAAACTGGCATTAAACGTAAAGTTTTCTAAAAATTCATTGTTTCTTCATAATTGTAATGATGTTTTACCCATTGTTTCCCTATTGCTCTTCTATTTGTTTCCTTATTGCTCTTCTATTGCCAAAAAAACATTGGAAATTTCAATTTCTCTCCCATAAGTATATTCTGGTATCCCGGCATATATCAATAA